>NZ_JBEXVD010000028.1:0-90546 GCF_040638655.1 Streptomyces sp. NPDC005963
CATCAAACAGCACGATCTCCACTGCAGAAGGACCCGGATGCGCCATATCATCAAGGTACCGACTAACACTGGGGATTTCAGGCGCATCACACTAGGCGGTGCCCTCGGCCCCCTCCGGGACCTCGCCCTCGGCGCGCGCGATGTCGTCGGTCAGTCTCTTGCGGGCCTTGGCGGGGACGTAGCCGCCCTCCGAGTAGTTCTGGACGAAGGCGTCGGCGAACTCCACCGGGTCCTCCCCGACGATTTCGCGGATCGACGTTCCGTCCGCCACGCCCTGGTCAAACAGGTCGGCGAGGTCTTCGAACATGGAGATGCTGCTGTCGCCGTCGCTGGGGACGAAGTGCATCAGGTACCGCTCGATCGCCTCGACGGCCGTGCGGTGGCCCTCGGGAAGCTCCTTGACGCGTGCCTTGTAGGCCCACCAGCGCTTCTTGGGCCCGATCACCTTCGCGATGAAGCCGGTCTTCTCGTCCTCGGACATGGCTACTTGCCTCCTTCGCGGAGCTGTTCCAGTCGTTCCGTGAGGAAGCTCCAGGTCCTCCAGAACTCTTCGAGGTACTCCCGTCCCCGAGCGTTCAGGGAGTGCACCTTGCGCGGTGGCCCCTTCTCGGAAGGCACCTTCTCCACGTCGACCAGACCGCGCTTCTCGATCCTGAGGAGCAGCGCGTAGATGGTCCCTTCGGCGATGTCGGAGAAGCCCTGCTCCCGCAGCCGCGCCGTGATCTCGTAGCCGTAGGCGGGTCGACCGGACAAGGACGCGAGGATGATGCCCTCCAGCGTGCCCTTGAGCATCTCCGTCTCCAGCTTGGACATGAAGCATCTCCTCTCTCTGTGCTAGTTAGCGCTGTTGAGTACTGGTACACCGTAACGCTGACTACCGGTACTTAGCAAGAAGGAATAGTGGAGTTCTCGATTCACTGCTTGTCGTGGACCCACCCCCACCACGCACCCCCCACCGACACCCACCCACCGCGCCACCCGCCGCCCGCTCACCGCGCCACCCGCTCACGCCGCCCGAGGCGACGCAGCGTCCCGGGAAATGTCACCTCTCCCAGGTTCCGGGCCGCGGGTCGGACCGGACGGGACACCCGAGCCGCGGTTGTCGCGCTCCACGAGGTCCGTGATGCCGGCGGTCGTGCGCCGATGACATCACCACGAACGCACGCCCCCACCCCTACTGCGAGCACCCGCGGCGCCCAGCGGCCGAGCACACCCCAGCAACGGCCGCACCACCCCAGCATCGGCCGACCATCCGTCCCACCGCCGAGCACCCTCCCCATCGCACACGAGCCGCCCACCCCGTGACGCCCCGCCACACTGAGCCCGCTCACACCGCCCCACCAGGGTTCCGGCCTGGATCTGTCACCACTCCGCAACTGTTTCGGTCGGCGGCGGAATCCTCGTACAACCATCCCCGTCCCCATGAGTCATCAGTGGCGGGCGCACCGACCTAGGCGCGCCCACATCAGTTCCAGGGGACAGGGGAACCCTCCATGACTCAGCACCGAATAGCCGGCCGTGCCGCACGCCGACCGCGTGCCCTCGCCGCTGCTCTCGCCGTTGCGACCCTCGCGCCCGCCCTCGTGGTCAGCGCAGGTGCCGCGCCTGCGGCAGCCGCCACACCAGCGGTCTCCTGCACCGCGGTGAAGGCCGGTCTCGCAGCCAAGCTCAAGAAGGACATCGACGCGGCGCTCAAGGGCCGCAAGGGCACCGTCGCGATCCACTTCAACGACCGTGCCGGCAAGTCCAACTGCACCCTGCGCCAGGACCAGAAGTTCGACTCCGCCAGTGTGGTCAAGTCGACCGTCCTCGGTGCGCTGCTCCTCGATGCGCAAGCCCAGAAGCGATCGCTCACCGCCCGTGAGAAGACCCTGGCCACCGCCATGATCACCAAGTCGGACAACGCCTCCACCACCACGTTGTGGAAGCAGCTCGGACTGACCAAGATCAAGCGCTTCCTGACCGGGGCGGGGATGAAGAACACCGTCCCGGGCGCCAACGGCTACTGGGGGCTCACCCAGATCACCGCCCGTGACCAGGGCATACTGCTCTCCCGGCTGACCGTGAAGAACGGCCTGCTCACCGACGCCTCACGCGCCTACGCACTCAAGCTGATGCGTGACGTCGTCGCCTCCCAGCGCTGGGGAACCCCGGCGGGAGCACCCAGTACGGCCACCGTGCAGTTGAAGAACGGCTGGCTGCCGCGTTCCACCCACGGATGGCGGGTGCACAGCATCGGCGCCTTCACCGGCAACGGACACGACTACACGATCACCGTCCTCACCCATGGCAACACGACCATGAACGACGGTGTGAACACCATCCAGGCCGTCTCCCGGGCCATCCACAAGGCGATCAACCCGACCGCACGCACCACGTTCGTCCTGCCGGCGGTGCCGTACGAGGCCGTCCCCGCAACCCCCGAGCGGGCAGCGAAGGACGCGGTCCCGGCCATCCGCTGACCCCACCGGGCCCAGCCGTACCCACAGTCCCGGTCACCCATCCGACGGTGGCCGGGACTGCGCCGTGATCACGCCCCTTCCCAGCGGTTCCCGCCACGCCCTTCCCTGCGGTCCCTGCACCCCCTTTCCCACCGCTCCTCTCCCGCCCTCCCGCACGGTTCCTTTGTTACAACGGGATGAAATCGGCCCCGCCCGGCGTTGGTGTGTCTCGGCGGAACCGAACCAACGGGAGGCATCAGTGGCGGCGGCTGAGCAGGGCTGGATACGGCGACTGAGCGGCTACGCCTGGCGCTACCGGCGCAACGTGGTGCTCGCCCTCGGGTCCTCGCTGGGCGGCATGGCCCTGATGGCCCTCGTACCGCTGATCACCAAGATCGTCATCGACGACGTCATCGGCGACAAGAGCCGCTCCCTCGCCGTCTGGACCGGAGTCCTGATCGTTGCGGCGCTCGTCGTCTACGTCCTCACCTACATACGCCGCTACTACGGCGGCCGGCTCGCCCTCGACGTCCAGCACGACCTGCGGACCGAGATGTACGCGACCATCACCCGCCTCGACGGCCGCCGCCAGGACGAACTCTCCACCGGCCAGGTCGTCGGCCGTGCGACCAGCGACCTACAGCTGATCCAGAGCCTGCTGTTCATGCTCCCGATGACCATCGGGAACATACTCCTCTTCCTGATCTCCCTCGTGATCATGGCGTGGCTCTCGCTGCCCCTCACCTTGATCGCCCTCGCCGTCGGCCCCGCCCTGTGGTGGATCGCCGGCCGCAGCCGAGCCCGTCTCCACCCCGCCACCTGGTACGCGCAGAGCCAGGCCGCCGCGGTCGCCGGCGTGGTCAACGGCGCCGTCTCCGGCGTCCGTGTGGTCAAGGGCTTCGGTCAGGAGGACCAGGAGACCGGCAAACTCCGCGACGCCAGCCGCCTCCTCTTCGCCGGACGCCTGCGGACCATCCGACTGAACTCCCGCTACACCCCGGCCCTCCAGTCCGTCCCCGCGCTCGGCCAGGTCGCCATGCTCGCCGTCGGTGGCTGGCTCGCCACCCGGGGGGAGATCACCCTCGGTACGTTCGTCGCCTTCTCCGCCTATCTCGCCCAGCTCGTCGGCCCGGTACGGATGCTCGCCGTCGTCCTCACCGTCGGCCAGCAGGCCCGCGCCGGTGTCGAACGCGTCCTGGAACTCATCGACACCGAACCCACCATCCAGGACGGCACCAAGGAACTCCCCGCCGACGCCCCCGCCACCGTCGAGTTCGACGCGGTCACCTTCGGCTACGACCCTGACCGTCCCGTTCTGGACGGTTTCTCCCTGGAGCTCCGCGAAGGGGAGACCGTCGCCGTCGTGGGCGCTTCCGGCAGCGGCAAGTCCACCGTTTCCCTGCTGCTGCCGCGCTTCTACGACGTCGACCAGGGCGCGGTCCTCGTCGGCGGCCACGATGTCCGCGAGCTGACCCTCGAATCCCTGCGCGCCGCCATCGGACTCGTCCCCGAGGACAGCTTCCTCTTCTCCGACACCGTGCGCGCCAACATCGCGTACGGAAAGCCCGACGCCACCGACGAAGAGATCCTCGCCGCGGTCCGCGCCGCACAGGCGGAGGACTTCATCGCCGCGCTGCCCGACGGATACGACACCAAGGTCGGCGAACACGGACTGACCCTCTCCGGCGGCCAACGCCAGCGCATCGCACTCGCCCGGGCCATCCTCACCGACCCCCGGCTGCTCCTCCTCGACGACGCGACCTCCGCCGTGGACGCCCGTGTCGAGCACGAGATCCACGAGGCACTCCGCTCGGTCATGGCCGGCCGCACCACGCTGCTCATCGCCCACCGCCGTTCCACGCTCAACCTCGCCGACCGGATCGCCGTGCTCGACGGCGGACGCCTCGCCGACATCGGCACCCACGACGAGTTGGCCGAGCGATCCGCGCTCTACCGCAAGCTGCTCACCGACCCCGACGAACTCGGCGGGGTGTCGCCCGGCCACCTACCGGCCCTGGATGCGGAGCCGCCGCAGGACCTGACCGTACGGGAGGAGCTCGACGCCGAGTTCGACGCCGAGCGCGGCATCACCCCCAGGCTGTGGATACGCGACGAGAGCCCCGCCACCGCTCAGCCCGCCACCGCCGACGCCACGCCCGAACTCCTGGCCCAGGTGGAAGCCCTGCCACCGGCCACCGACACCCCCGACGTGGACGAGGCCCGCGCAGTGCGCGCCGAGCACACCCACGGCGAGCGCCAGGGACTGCGGATGCTCCTGCGGGGCTTCGGCGTACCTCTACTGCTGAGCCTGCTCCTGGTCGCCGTCGACGCAGGCATGGGGCTGCTGCTGCCGGTGCTGATCCGCTACGGCATCGACCAGGGCGTGCAAGAGGTGGCGCTCGGCGCCGTCTGGGCCGCCTCCGGACTGGCCCTGCTGAGCGTGCTGGTGCAGTGGGCGGCGCAGATCGGTGCGACCCGGATGACGGGCCGCACCGGTGAGCGCGTCCTGTACTCCATCCGGCTGCGGATCTTCTCCCAACTCCAGCGGCTCGGTCTCGACTTCTACGAACGCGAACTGACCGGCCGGATCATGACGCGGATGACCACCGACGTCGATGCGCTCTCCACCTTCCTCCAGACCGGATTGGTGACCGCGTTCATCTCGGTCGTCACCTTCTTCGGCATCATGGTGGCCCTCGTCTTCATCGACGTGCAGCTTGCCCTGGTGGTCTTCGCGACCCTCCCGGTGCTGATCATCGGCACCTACTTCTTCCGCAAGCAGAGCATCAAGGCGTACGAACTGGCCCGTGAGCGGGTCAGCGTCGTCAACTCGGACCTCCAGGAGTCCGTCTCCGGACTGCGGATCGTGCAGGCGTTCCGCCGGGAGCGCCACGGCAACGAGCGCTACGTCGCCGGCAGTGACAGCTACCGCGAAGCCCGGGTGCGGGGCCAGTGGCTGATATCGATCTACTTCCCGTTCGTTCAGCTCCTCGCGTCCGTCGCCGCAGCTGCGGTACTGATCGTCGGCGCCCACCGCATCGACGCCGGCACCCTCACCACCGGTGCCCTGGTCGCCTATCTGCTCTACATCGACCTGTTCTTCGCCCCCGTACAGCAGCTCTCGCAAGTCTTCGACGGCTACCAGCAGGCGGCCGTCTCGCTGCGACGGATCCAGGAACTGTTGGACGAGCCCACCTCGACCGCACGCGCGGACCGGCCCACGGATGTCACCGGGCTCCGCGGTGACATCGCCTTCGAAGACGTCGACTTCTCGTACGGCGACGAGGAAGAGGCCCTGACCGGCATCAATCTGCGGATACCCGCCGGGCAGACCGTTGCCTTCGTCGGGGAGACCGGGGCCGGAAAGTCCACCCTGGTCAAGTTGGTCGCCCGGTTCTACGACCCGACCGGAGGTCGGGTCACCGCCGACGGCGCCGATCTTCGGGAGCTCGATCTCACCGCCTACCGGCACCGGTTGGGCGTCGTCCCCCAGGAGGCGTACCTCTTCGAAGGCACGGTCCGCGACGCCATCGCCTACGGTCGTCCCCGTGCCGGCGACGCGGAGGTGGAGGCCGCAGCCCGTGCCGTCGGCGCCCACGACATGATCGCCACCCTGGACGGCGGCTACCTCCACGAGGTCTCAGAGCGGGGACGCAACCTCTCCGCGGGGCAGCGGCAGTTGATCGCGCTGGCCCGCGCCGAACTGGTCGATCCCGATGTCCTGCTGCTCGACGAGGCGACCGCCGCGCTCGACCTCGCCACCGAAGCGCAGGTCAATCAAGCCACGGACCGGCTCGCCGGCCGCCGCACCACCTTGGTCGTGGCGCATCGCCTCACCACGGCCGCACGCGCCGACCGCGTGGTCGTGATGGCGGACGGCAGGGTCGCCGAGGACGGCACGCACGAGGAACTCCTCGCCCTTCAGGGGCAGTACGCCGCCTTGTGGCGGACCTTCATCGGCGCGGACGACCCCGACGACCTGGCGGGTGTCGAGGCCGCGGTGAGCTGACGTCACGGGGACGGGCACCAGGAGGACGGGCACATCGAGGCCGCGGACCGCGGGTGAGCCGAGGCGGCCGGTTCATGGGCCGATGAGCCAGGAAGGTGCACGGGCCGGTGCTGCCGGCTGCAAGGGCACCCGGCAGCACCAGCCCGGCCGGTCAGGAGATCCTGTCGTACGTTCCTGACTGGTCGGTCAGCACCGGTGTCGCCGAGCGTGGCCGGAACGGCACCTTCGCATCGCCGGTGCTCTCGTAGAAGAAGGACGCGGAGTTCGGGCCGAAGGCATGGAGGTCCGCCCGACCGTCACGGTTCCCGTCACCGATGCCGACGAGATGGGTGTACGGCTTCCAGCCGCCGCCCACCTTCACCCGGGGCAGGAACCCACCATTGCCCCGGCCCTGGTAGAGCCAGAGCACCCCCGCCGAGTCCCGGACCACCAGATCGCCGGCCGAACTGCCCGCCACCTGACCCACCGAGGTCAACTGGACGTACGGCTGCCAACCTCCGCCGACTCGTTGCCGGGCCGCATAGGGCGCGGACGCCTTGCCGGTGCCGCGGTAGAGCCAGAGCACCCCCGCCGTGTCGACCGCCACCAGATCGGCCCGGCCGTCCCCGGTGAAGTCGCCTCCTCCCGCGATCTGACGGTGGATCTGCCAACCACCGCTCACCCGGACCCTCGGCGCGAAACTGCCGTCCGTACGTCCCTGGTAGAGCCAGAGCACTCCCGCGCGATCACGGGCGACGACATCGCCGGCCGTCGTCCCCCCGGCATCGCCGACCGCCTCGATCACGTCGTACACGTTCCAGCCGCCGCCGATCAACTGGCGTGTCGTCCGGCCGAGCTTCTGGGTCGCGAGGTCGAAATGGGTGTCCTCGCGCCACAATCTGCCCGCCGTGTCCCTGGCCAGCACATCGGGAGAGCCGTTGTCGGTGTAGTCGTGGGGGGCTGGCCTGCGTACGACGGTGAACTGGCCCGAAGCCGTGACGTCCGGACCGATCCCATTGACCGGAGTGGCCGAAATGTGCCAGGTGTAGTCACCGTTGTACGCGGCCGACTTGCCACCGCCGCTCGCGTCGAGGAGACCGTCCCAGACCAACTGCGCTGACTGGGGCCCGCCCGTGTCCCCTTGATCCGGCCGGATCTGCCGGGTCAGGGTAGCCCCGGTGCGCACATGGCGCAGGGTGACGGTCATCCGGACGTTCAGCCGTGACAGCCGCCATTGCAGCGGGACCTGGCCGCGGTTGCGGTCGAGATCCACCGTTCGCGGAATCGCGTCCCCGAGATACGTGACCTTGGTGGGCTCTCCCGTACTGGCGATCAACTGCACGACCGGGGCGTTGCTTCCGTATGCGGAGATCCGGTAGACGCCTTCGCCCTGATCGAGGGTCCCTCCCACGGCGAGGAGCGATCCATCCGGGGCCGGGGTCAGCGAGCTGACGTGGTCCAGCAGCGTACGGGGTGCGCCTCCGGTCACCGGACGTACGGTGAGCGGCAACAACGGATCGCCCGCGGTGCCGCGGTCCACCGGGGTGGCGTTGCCGTAGGCGACCCAATCGCCCACCAGGCCCACGACCGGATCGTCCACCGCGGGCAGTTCCCACTGGAGGGGCGGTTCGGTGTCCGAGCCGTGCACGGCGACGGAGAGCGTCGTCCGCTGGGCGGCCACGTCGACGTCGATCCAGGCCAGTCGGGTGGCGGAGAGCGCACTCTCCTCGGCGACGCTGTCCGTGCCGTTGGGGTAGACCGCGGTGACCGTCGCGGTGGCCAGATCCACCACGGCCAGGTGCATCGTCCGGTTCTCCGGGGTCCCGGCACGGAACTCCACCAGCAGGCCGCCCGGCGCCGCTCCGGCGGTGGTGATCCGATGGGCGTTGTCGGGGAGCCCGACCACCTTCCGGTTCTGTGTCTGACCGTCCGTCCTGGTCAGCAGGTGCAGGTCCTGGGCGTCGGCGGACCGGGTCCGCGTGGCGATGACCGTCGATTCGACCGTGCCGGCGTACCAGTACTGGTCCGATGTCGGACCCAGATCGATCACGGCCCGATCGGTGCCGGTCGACATGTCGATCAGTCGCACCGAGCGGTAGTTGGCCGGGAGCCCGCCCTCGCCGACGGCCACGACATCGGACAGGGCACCGTGCCACTCGGTCTGGCGGAACTGGGAGGCATCCCGGCTCACCAGGGTGGCGGCGCCGTCGGCGTACCGCGTCCAGCGCACCTCGTCCTTGGCGTTCACCGAGAGGAAACCGTTCGGGCCCGCGCTCAGCACCTCGGAACCTGACGGGTACGGAAGCACGTTGCGCGCGCTCGGAGAGCTCAACGGGCGCGTGGCGTCCCAGGCGTTCGGGGCGCTCGACGCCCCGTCCGGCAGCGCCCGCGGAACCGCAGCGGCCGGTGCCGCCGTCACCGCCAGGGCGGCGGCTATCGCCGCGGCGAGCAGCGGTCTGGTACGTAGTAATTGGATCACGATGGTTTCCCTCCCCGGGAGGGCCCCGCGCACCACGGCGCGCTCGGCCCGCTGCGTTCGGAGGATCGGGGGACGGGGCGTCCAGACGGGTTCCCACTCGGACGATTTGACCCCCGGGTCCGATGTGGCCGGAGCATAACAACGCCGTGGAGGCCCGTCCCCTCCCCGGACGGAGCCGAATTCTCCCCAGAAATTCCGCGGTGTGAAGCCCCTGTGGGGTCGACAACCATTCGGCATCGTCAAGCGTCGTACGGAAGTACGGCATCCACAGCTAGGGGGAGTCATGGCGCTCAGCGGCATGCAGACGGGTACGGGACGAACCGCTCGAATACGAAGGACCTCCACCGGGTGCAGAGCCGTGCGAAGGTTGTTGGCGCAACTCCTCGCCCTCGTGATGGTCCTGCTGGGGTTCAGTGCCTTCGGTCCCGGCGGGCAGCGGGCCCAGGCCGCCCCGGTGAGTTCCTCCGTCGCCATCTCGGCACTCGCGGCGCCCGGTGGGGCGACGGCCCTGGCCTCGGGTTGCTCGGGGCGTCCGGCGAAGACGGTGCGTTTCTCCACCGGAGAGCTGAGGGTCTACCGCAGCCACCGCTATGCCTGTGCGATCACGATTGCCAAGCGCCCGGGCGTTCGGCGCGCCATGTCGGTGTCGCTCCAACCGCGGGGCGGGCGCGCGGTGGTGGACGAAGGCCGCTACAGCCGGAAGGCGGGGCCGGTGACCGTCCATGCACTGAACCGTTGTGTTCGGGCGACCGGAAGCGTTGCCGGCGTCGGACGCTCCACGGGGTGGATCCTCTGCTGACCTGCTGACCTGCTGACCTGCTGACCCGCTGACCCGCTGACCCGCTGACCCGCTGACCCGCTGACCAGGTGACTTGGGCGCCCTGGGGCTGGTTGCGCGGACGCATCGCCTCCGTTCGGCACCCGTTGCCTCCATCTGAGCGCTCTCGTGACGTTCCCTCACCCTTTGCCGGTAACTTCCCTGTCTTCGGCGGGCATAACGGTTGATTCTCCTGTTCAGGGCCCCTGACGTCGGAAATTGGGTCTGGCGGGTCGGGTGTGACCAACGCTAGGTTCGCGGCGACCCACAGAACAATCAGGGGAGGGTTAATGCGCAAGGCGCGCAAGGCGCTGACAGGTCTGGTGTCGCTCGGGGTGCTCGTGGGCACCGTGGGCGCGGCGGAGGCGACTTCAGGGGCGGCGAAAGCCGCGGAGTCTTCGTCCACCAGATCCGTGAGCACCGACATCAAGGATCGGATCCTTGCCATACCCGGCATGAGTCTGATCGAGGAGAAGCCCTACCCGGGCTACCGGTTCTTCGTACTGAACTACACCCAGCCCGTGGACCACCGCAATCCGCGCAAGGGCACCTTCCAGCAGCGGCTCACACTGCTGCATAAGGACACCACCCGACCCACGGTGTTCTTCACCTCCGGCTACGGACTGAGCACCACTCCGCGCCGCAGTGAACCCACCGCGATCATCGACGGCAACCAGGTCTCCCTGGAATACCGCTACTTCACGCCGTCGCGCCCCAGCCCGGCCGACTGGTCGAAGCTGGACATCTGGCAGGCCGCCAGCGACCAGCACCGGATCTTCTCCGCACTGAAGAAGATCTACGACAAGAAGTGGCTGTCCACGGGCGGCTCCAAGGGCGGCATGACCGCCACGTACTTCGAGCGGTTCTACCCGCGCGACATGGACGGCGTCGTCGCCTACGTGGCGCCGAACGACGTGGTCAACAACGAGGACAAGGCGTACGACCGCTTCCTCGCGAACGTCGGCACCAAGGAGTGCCGCGACAAGTTGAACGCCGTCCAGCGCGAAGCCCTCGTCCGTCGTGCACCGCTCACCGCGAAGTACGCCCAGTACGCCAAGGACAACGGCTACACCTTCAACACGATCGGTTCCCTCGACCGTGCCTTCGAAGCCGTCGTGCTCGACTACACCTGGGCGTTCTGGCAGTACAGCCTGGTCGCCGACTGCGGCGCGATCCCGGCCGCGAAGACCGCGACCGACGACGAGCTGTGGAACAGCGTCGACTCGATCTCCGGGTTCTCCTTCTACACGGACCAGGGGCTCGCCCCGTACACGCCGTACTACTACCAGGCGGGTACGGAACTCGGTTCGCCCGACATCAAGCAGCCCCACCTCAAGGGGCTGAGCCGCTACGGCTACCAGCCGCCGCGCAACTTCGTGCCGAAGGACATCCCGATGCGGTTCAAGCCGCACGCGATGAAGGACGTCGACCGGTGGGTGCGCCACAACGCCGACCAGATGATGTTCGTCAACGGCCAGAACGACCCGTGGAGCGCGGAGCCGTTCCGTCTGGGCCGTGGCAGCAGCGACAGTTATGTGTACGTTGCCCCGGGCGGCAACCACGGCGCCAACGTGGCCCGCCTCGCCCCCGACGACAAGGCCGCGGCCACCGCGTCCATCCTGAAGTGGGCGGGTGTCGCACCGGCCGCCGTCCAGCGGGACGAGTCACAGGCGAAGCCGCTGGCGCGGTTCGACGCCAAGCTCGACAAGGTCGACATCGAGCGCGAGCCCACCCTGCGACCGTAAGGTCCCCGGGCTCGGCAGGTCGTGTCCGTCGCCGTCATACGCGGCGGGCACGACCCCACCCGTGCGACACCTGTTTCGACATCCGTGCGTACGGTCGGATGTGTTTGCCGTGGCGTCGTGCGCTCGGCTATACGTGGTGTGCGCAGCCCACCGGCTTGCCCACCCGCAGTTGGACATAGAGATCCGTGGTGGACGGGCACTGCGACCGGTGGAGCACCGCAGACTCGATCTCGTACGCCGGCTCGTGCGGCCCGGATCCGTCGCACGCTGCCTCCTTCACCTGGCCGCCCCCCGCCCGATACACACAGTCGCCGACCACGGTGTGCGGACCACCCCCGCCGCCCGGGTCGCCCGGATGCGGCGGTTCCAGATTGCGCATGCAGGCATAGCCCTGGCCCACGTCCCCGTCGCCGTCCTCGTCGACGGGGGAGTAGCCCTGTGAGATGTGCAGGACGAAGTCGGTGACGAGGGGACAGGCGGGGCCGGTGGCCTGCCGTCCGCCGTGTCGTGCGATCACCCGTGCGGCTGCCTTCTCGCTGGTGCAGGGGACCTCTAGGAAGTGTTTGTCGCGCGAGCCGCAGTCCCCGGGGCCCAGGAAGACCGTTCCGTAGTCGGGAGCGGCGGTGGCGCTCGCGCCCGCCGACTCCTTCGCCGCGGTCCCCTGGGCGGGTTGCTGGCAACCGACGACGAGCGCCACCGGTAGGAGTACCAGGGCGCTCATCGTGGACCTGCGTCGGCTCGACCGCAGCCGCTTTGCCATTCGGACCCCCGAGCGTTCGGCCGTGCGGCCGTCGGATCAAGGGTGGCCCGTCCGGGCTGTCGATGCCAGCGGCACCGATGGCCATGGGGCCCGCTAGAGGTGTTGTGTCTAGAGTGCGGGCCCCATCCGTCTACGTCAGTCGTCGTAGGACAGTCCATAGCCGACGGGGTAGAGCGCCTGCGCCGGATTGTCCGCACGCGGGATCGCCGCGGGCAGCCGTCCACCGGGCTCGCCCTTACCCGCGAGCACGCGGGCGAGCGTAGGCAGTTCTGCGTCCGCGCTGCCGTAGGTGGCGAGAGACGCTTTCACACCGCTGAAGTGGGCGATGTCGTACGGGTTACCGACGGCGACCGTCACCACCGGAACTCCGGTGGCCACGAGCCGCTCCACCAGCACCTTCTGGCGGTTGGTCGCGCCCACGTTCTGGGTGAGGACCACAACGACGTCCTGACCCTGAGCGCCGGCGACCGCCCGCGCGATGTTGGCGTCGTCCCATGTCGCCCGGTTGGCGTGGTCGATGGTGACGGTGGTCGGGGTGAAGCCCTGAGCCGTCAACTGTTCGGCCAACACCGGGACGCTGCGGCGGTCCGCGTTGTAAGGGAACGAGGGGCTCTGGCCGGTGACCAGTACCTTGCCCTGCTTGCGCCGGGACAGCGGAAGGAAGTCCCGCTGGTTCACCAGCAGGGTGACCGTGCGCTCGGCGATCCGGTCCGCGGTCGCGAGGTGCTTGCGGATGCCGACCGTGCGGTCGACGCCGCGGTGGGTGACGTAGGGGTTGCCGTCGAGCAGCCCCACCTTGTCCTTCATGCGGAGAATGCGCAGGATCGATTCGTCCAGGCGCGCCTCGGTCAGTTCGCCGCCGCGCACCGCGTTGAGGACGGCGTTCCAGGCCAGGTCCAGGTTCGGGACGAACAGGAGCTGGTCCACGCCCGCCTTGAGGGCGAGCACGGGGACGCGGTCGTCGCCGTACTTGGTCCGGACACCCGCCATATTCAGCGCGTCGGTCACGATGACCCCGTCGTAGCCGAGTTCTCCGCGGAGCACACCGGTGATGATGGGGTGGGAGAGCGTCGCCGGGTCGTTGCTCGGGTCGAGAGCGGGGACCTGGAGATGCGCGGTCATGATCGACGACACACCCGCGTCGATGGCCGCCCGGAACGGCGGGGCGTCGATCCGCTCCCATTCCTCACGGGTGTGGGTGATGATCGGCAGCGAGGTGTGGCTGTCCATGCCGGTGTCGCCGTGGCCCGGGAAGTGCTTCGCGGACGTGGCGATGCCTTTGCGCTCGTAGCCGCGCACCTGAGCGGCGGTCAGCCGGCTCACATGGCGCGCTTCGGAGCCGAAGGACCGGATGTTGATGATCGGGTTGGCCGGGTTGACGTTGACGTCGGCGACCGGGGCGAAGTTCTGGTGGATGCCCATGGCGGCCAGCTCAATACCGGCGATCTCAGCTGCTGTGCGGGCATCAGAGACCGAACCGTTGGCGCCGAGCGCCATCGGACCCGGGAGTTGGGTGGCCGGCGGGCCGACACGGGTGTTCGGCCCGTGCTCCTGGTCGATGGAGATGACGACCGGGAGGGTGCCGTTGTCCTTCGCGACCTTCTGGATCGCGTTGGAGAGGTCGACGAGCTGGTGCGGGTCGGTGATGTTCCGCGCCCAGCCGAAGTAGATGACTCCGCCGACGTGGTACTTCTGGATCATCTCGGCGACATTGCTGACGCCGATCTCCCGGAGATTCTGGTCGATGTCGCGTTGGGACGGGGCAGTGGCAGACGTCCCGTAGAAGTACGGGACGAACAGCTGGCCGACCTTCTGCTCCAGACTCATCCCGGCGATGAGCTGCTTGAGGCGTTTGGTCTGGGAGTGACGTGCTGCTTCGGCGGCTGCCGCCGGCACGGTCGTGCCCGTCACTGCTGCGACGGTTGCCGCACCGACGGCGGCTGACGCGATGAGCGTGCGTCTGGAAAGGCTTCGGTCCTGCACAGGTGCTCCTTCCGGCCTTGCTCACAAGGGAGTTGAAGGAAACTTCCAGGGGGAAACGGTCAGGCGGAAGATAACTGTCAGGACGAGCGTTCGGCAAGGGAATGGACCCGAGGGGTGTCAGAGGTCCCTTTTGCGTCGATTCGTCTCGGTGGATCAGGGCGATTTGTGCCCCGCCTCGATGCCGCGCTGTCGCTCTGCGACCCCGAGCACCCATGCTGTGAGGGGTCCGCACAGAGGGATGACGGCAGGGCGACAGCAGGACGACGGCAGGGCGACAGCAGGACGATGGCCCAGGTCCGGGGCATCACGTTCCCGGGAGGCGTCACTTTTCCCCGTCGTTGCTCCACCGGCGTGACGTCTTCGCGGTGTCACTCCTCTGCCGCGTCACCGTCCCGCAGCGCCCTTCCCGCGGTCTTGTCCTGCTGCGGGTCGGCGCGTCGAGGCCCGGGTCCGCCACCGGCGCCGTCGGGAGGGGACGCACCGGTGGCGGCGAGCCCGGCCGGCCGCAGAACGGCGGGAGAGGGGTAAGCCGGCGATGCGCTCGTACCGAAACGAAGCGAACCGGCACCGACTGCGGACCCACCCGGCAGGGCTGGCTGGATAGACGGGAAAGTCCGGGCGGGGGTTGCCTGGCGGTCCGAACTCCTCTCGTACGCACCGTTGTCCGCTCCGACCGGGTCACTCCAACGGCCGTGCGTCGGGCGCTCCCAGGAAGACCGTGCGCATTACACCGTTCTGGCGCAGTGCTCCCGCAGCATTCCCACCGTCGTGGTGATCGCCGGTCGCCGCGCCGCACCCGTCCGCCACAAGGCGTACAGCCGCCGCCTGGGCAGGGGATCGAGCCGTACCGCCACCACTCCCGGCGGCAGGGCGCCCCGACCCAGGCGTGGAATCATCGCCACCCCCAACCCGGCTGCCACCAGGGCGAGTTGAGTGTGGTTCTCCTCCGCCTGGTGCACCAGATCGGGCTCATGGCCGGACGCCCGCAAGGTTCGCACCAGCCAGTCGTGACAGACCGTCCCCGGCGGCTGGCAGATCCACCGCTCGCCCACCAGATCCGCCTGGACCGCTCGCCTCCCCGCGGCCAGCGGATGCCCCTCCGGCACCAGCAGATCGCAGAGGTCCTCCCCGAGGAACGCTTGCTCGACGCCCTCCGGTGCCGGCAGCGGTGCGATGTCCCAGTCGTGCGCCACGGCGAGATCCGTCATGCCCTTGGCGACCAGATCGATCGACAGATGCGGATCCACCTCGGTCAACCGCGCGTCCAGGTCGGGGTGACGTTGCGTCAGTGCAGCGAGGACGCCCGGTAGGAGGCCGCGGGCCGCCGATGGGAAGGCGGCGATCGTCAGCCGGCCGGTCGGAGTGCCGCGCCGTTCCTCCAGGGTGGTCTCGGCGCGTTCCACGATCGCCAGCAGCTCCTGCGCCGCCCCGACGAGGTGGCGCGCCTCATCGGTGAGGACGACCCCTCGCCCCTGGCGCTCCAGCAGGATCGTGCGCGTCTCCCGCTCCAACTTGGTGATCTGCTGCGACACCGCGGAAGGCGTGTACCCAAGTGCGGTCGCGGCACCCGCGACCGAGCCGTGCACCGCGATGGCGTGCAGCGCCCTCAACCGTCCCAGATCGAGCACGACGGCCTCCTTCGTCCTCGGCGCTCTCGCCCTCAGCACTTCATTCGTTAGCAATGCTCAATTTCACCATGAAGAAATCCGTGCTGGTGCTACATGGTTCGGGTCCGTGATGCTCGCTTCATGCGCCCAGCACACATCTGCCTGGCCGTCGCCGTCACCGCGACCTGGGGAGTCAACTTCGTCGTCATCGACATCGGCCTCGATCACTTCCCGCCCCTGCTCTTCTCCGCCCTGCGGTTCGCGGTCGCGGCCGTCCCCGCCGTCTTCCTCGTAGGACGCCCCACCGTCGCCTGGCGGTGGATCATCGGCGTGGGCCTCGCACTGGGCGTGGGGAAGTTCGGCCTGCTCTTCCTCGGCATGGACCAGGGGATGCCAGCCGGCCTCTCCTCGCTGGTCCTCCAGGCCCAAGCCGTCTTCACCGCGGTCTTCGCCGCCACCCTCCTCGCCGAGCACCTCGGAAGGGGGCGGATCGTCGGCATGGGCATAGCGTTCGGCGGGATCGTGGTCGCCGCCGTCGACGAGGGCGGCTCGGGATCGTTCGCCGCCTTCGCCCTGGTGATCGCCGCCGCTGCCTGCTGGGGCGTGTCCAACGTGCTCACCCGCAGGGCGTCCCCGTCCCACGCCCTGAACTTCATGGTCTGGGTCAGCGTCGTCCCCGTACTGCCCCTGCTCGCCCTCTCGCTCCTCTTCGAAGGACCGCAGGCGCAGGCAGAGGCACTGCGCTCCCTGGACTGGACCGGCGCGGGAGCGGTGCTGTTCATCGCCTGGGTGTCGACGGTGCTCGGGTTCGGGGCCTGGAACTGGCTGCTCAGTCATCACGCGGCCTCGGCGGTCGCCCCGTTCTCCCTCCTGGTCCCCGTCTTCGGCATGTCGTCGTCGGCGCTGCTGCTGGACGAGTCCATCAGCCCGTTGGGTTGGTGCGCGGCCGTCCTCCTGGTGAGCGGAGTGGCGCTCACTTCGCTGTCGGGAAGGTCGGCTGAGCGGGCAGCGAGGACAGCAATCCCTCCAGGTGCTCCCGTCCCGCGACGAGCAGCTCCGGAAGGTCCGCCGCCTGCGGATGCCAACGCTTCTCGTACTCCCAGCTCAACCACGTCTGGGGCGTGAGCGTCGCCAGGCACTCGGCGAGCGGGACCACGCCTTCGCCGAGGGCGATCGGGGTGAGGTCATCGCGCGAAGCCACATCCTTGACCTGGACGTATCCCAGGAACGGGGCGAGCGCGCCATGGGTGGTGAGCGGGTCCTCGCCGGCCAGCCACGGATGGAGCACGTCCCAGAGGGCACCGGCGTTCAGATGGCCGACCGGCCCGAGGATCCGAGAGAGTGCCTCCCCCGTGGGATGCGAGTCATGGGTTTCCAGGAGCAGCTTCACCCCGGCGCCTGCCGCGGTCTCCGCCGCGGCACCGAGCAACCCGGCGGCCGTTGCATCCGCAAGGGAGGAGTCCCGGTCGCCGCCGCCGGGGAAGACCCGGACGTAGGGCGCGCCGAGGTCCCTGGCCAGCCACAACAGTTCGCCGATCTCTCGCAGCACCACCGCTTCGTCGGCCTCGGCGGCGAGGTCCGTGTAGCCACAGACGGCGAGGATTTCCACCCCGGCCCGCTCGAACTCCTTCACCACGGCGGCCCGCTCGGACATTTGGATCCCCGGGTGCACCGGTTCGTCGGGAGCCACCCTCAGCTCCACGCCCTGATAGCCGGTGTCGGCGGCGAGGGCCGCCACATCGGCCGTGGCCATGCCCGGCACGCCGAGCGTGGAGAACGCGAACTTCACGGCACTGTTCCTTTCGGTCGGGGCCGGTAGCTGCCCTGTGAACTGCGGGACCGGCGAAACGCCCGCCGGCCCGATACGGGGACGGCCGCCGGGACCCATGAGTACGGAAGGTCCGACGGCGCGCGACGCCCCGTGTTTGCGCGTACCCCGCATCCCGCCCGGCATCCGCCACGACCTGCGAGCATCCCCCGGATGACCCCGCACCCGCCGTGCGCAGGGCGGGCCGGGCGCTCACCCCCGCGGCCGGGCCGTGGACCCGCGCACCATGAGTTCTGCCTCGACCGTCGCTATCCCACCCGGAGGTGACGCCTCCTTCCCCATCGCCAACCGCCCCGCCCGTGCCCCCGCCTCGACCAACGGCAGCCGTACGGTGGTCAGCGCCGGCACCGCGTCCACGGCGAAGGGCAGGTCGTCGAAGCCCGCCACCGAGACGTCCTCGGGTACGCGCAGTCCCCGGTCGCGCAGGGCGGCGCAGACTCCGAGCGCCACCGTGTCGTTGGCCGCCACGACGGCTGTCAGATCCGGGTCCCTCCGCAGCAGTTCGCGGGCGGCGTCGAAGCCCGAGCCGCGCCCGTAGGTGCTGTGCACGGTGAGCCGCTCCTGATCTCCCGCCACCCCGGCAGCCGCCATCGCCTCCCGGTGCCCCTCCAGTCGGTCCCTCGTGGTCGTACGACCCGGCGGTCCGGCCACGTAACCGATCCTGCGGTGCCCGAGTGCCAGCAGATGATCGGTGAGCCGTCGGGCCCCGCCCCGGTTGTCGAAGGCGAGCACGGCGGGGGTGGGCGGCTCACCGGCGCCCGGATCACCGCTGATCGGCGGTCGTCCGCAGAGGACCACGCGTGTCCCCGCCCGACTGAGCTTGCCCAGTTTGGTCGCCATCGCGGCCGTGTGCTGGGGGTCTTCGAGCGCACCACCGGTCAGTACCACCGCCGCGGCGCGTTGCCGCTGCAAGAGGGTGAGGTACGTGAGCTCCCGCTCGGCGGCGCCCCCGGTGTTGCAGACGACGGCAAGCTTCTCGCCGCCTCCGCGCCCGGTGCTCCCCAGCCCCCCGATCTCGCTCTGGACGGCCCCGGCCAGGATCCCGAAGAAGGGGTCGGCGATGTCGTTCACGAGGATGCCGACGAGGTCGGACGAGGCGGCGGCCAGGGAACTGGCCGGGCCGTTGAGCACGTAGTCCAACTCGTCCACCGCGCGGAGTACCCGCTCTCGGGTCGAGGCCGCGACGGGGTAGTTGCCGTTGAGGACTCGGGAGACGGTGGCCGGGGAGACCCGGGCCCGCGCCGCGACATCCGCCAGGGTGACTGTCATCGCTTTCCTCCGCGGGAGATCGGCCCCGGGCGCTTGTCCGGGCCGCTGTCGGCAGGCTAGCGTCATATCCGATAGAAAGCGCTTGCTATGACGGGTTGCGGTGAACACGCTCCAGAGGGGTTTCAGCAGCACCCCGTCCCTGTTCCACCAAACGACTGCGCAGGGCAACCCCGGCAGGCGCAGGGGCAAGTGGGGGAGAAGTCGAACGAGCGCACCGCCGCCCGCCACGGCAACCGGCCGCGGGCGGACCGAGGAGCCCCGGAGGCCGGCACGTGACACGCAGGACCGTACGGATCGCCATGAACGGCGTCACCGGCCGGATGGGATACCGCCAGCACCTGGTGCGTTCCCTCCTCGCCATTCGCGAACAAGGCGGAATCGACCTCGGCGGCGGTGAGACCCTCTGGCCCGAACCGGTGCTCGTCGGGCGACGCGAAGAAGCGCTCCGCACCATCGCCCGCCGCCACGGCCTCACCGAATGGAGCACCGACCTCGACGCCGTGCTCGATGCGACCGGACAGGCCAGGGTGGACATCTACTTCGACGCCCAGGTGACCTCCGCCCGCGCGGCCGCGCTCAAGCGGGCCATCACCGCGGGCAAGCACCTCTACGTGGAGAAGCCGACCGCGGGCGACCTCGCAGAAGCGCTCGAACTCGCCCGGCTCGCGAACTCGGCTGGCGTACGGCACGGCGTCGTCCAGGACAAACTCTTCCTCCCGGGGCTGCGCAAGCTCAAACGGCTGGTCGACGGCGGATTCTTCGGCGAGGTCCTCTCCGTCCGCGGAGAATTCGGCTACTGGGTCTTCGAAGGCGACTGGCAGGAGGCCCAACGGCCGTCCTGGAACTACCGGGCCGAGGACGGCGGCGGCATCACCCTCGACATGTTCCCCCACTGGGACTACCTCCTGCACGAGCTCTTCGGCCGGGTGACCAGCGTCTTCGCCCACACGGCCACCCATGTGCCACAGCGCTGGGACGAGCGCGGCGAGCCCTACCGGGCCAGCGCCGACGACGCCGCGTACGGCATCTTCCAACTCGAAGGTGGCGCGGTGGCCCAGATCAACTCGTCCTGGGCGGTACGGGTGATGCGCGACGAACTGGTCGAGTTCCAGGTGGACGGAACCCACGGCTCCGCAGTGGCGGGACTGCGCCGCTGCCGCGCCCAGCACCGCTCGGCCACCCCCAGACCCGTCTGGAACCCCGATCTGCCCGCCACCGAGTCCTTCCGCGATCAGTGGCAGGAGATCCCCGACAACCAGGAGTACGACAACGGCTTCAAGGCCCAGTGGGAGCTGTTCCTGCGCCATGTGGCGCTCGGCGAGCCCTACCGCTGGGACCTCCTGGCGGGCGCACGCGGCGTACAACTCGCGGAACTCGGGCGCAGATCGGCCGCCGAAGGACGCCGGCTCGACGTTCCGGAGCTGACGCCGTGACCCTGCTGCTGCCGGACGCCGACGGAGGGCTGCGCACCCACCGCCCCCGCGTCCACCCCGTCGACTTCCCCCGTCCTGCCCTGCCGGGCCACCCCTCACGTACCGTCTTCGCCGCCGCCCACACGGTCGCCGACCCCCGTGCGGCCAACGGCCCCGGTGCGCCCGCCGTCGTCGACTGGGACGCGACGCTCGCCTTCCGCCGTTATCTGTGGTCATACGGACTGGGCGTGGCCGAGGCCATGGACACTGCCCAGCGCGGAGCCGGCCTCGACTGGCCGGCGGCGGCGGAGCTGATCAAGCGCTCCGCGGCCGAGGCCGCCACAGCCGGCGGACGGATCGTGTGCGGGGTCGGAACCGATCAACTCCCTCCGGGGCCCGCCACCCTCGACGCCGTGTACGTCGCCTACGTCGAACAACTCGCCGTCGTCGAGGAGTGCGGGGCACGGGCCGTGCTGATGGCGTCCAGGGCGCTCGCGGCAGCGGCCCGCGGCCCCGAGGACTACGCCGCCCTCTACGGCGAACTGCTCCGCCAGGCCCGCGAACCGGTGATCCTCCACTGGCTCGGCCCGATGTTCGACCCTGCGCTGCGCGGCTACTGGGGGAGCGATGACCTCGAAGTCGCCACCGCGGCCCTGGTGGAGATCGTCGCCGCTCGACCGGCGGCGGTCGACGGCGTCAAGGTCTCGCTCCTCGATCCGGCCCTGGAGATCGAGCTCCGCCGTCGACTCCCGGCGGGCGTACGGTGCTACACCGGGGACGACTTCCACTATCCGGAACTGGTGGCGGGGGACGAGACGGGCCACAGCGACGCCCTGCTGGGCGTCCTCGACCCACTGGCGCCCTTGGCGGCGCACGCCCTACGGCTGTTGGACGAGGGTGATCCGGCTGCCTTCCGCACCGCCCTCGAACCCGCGCTTCCGCTGTCCCGGCACCTATTCGCGCCACCCACCCACCAGTACAAGACGGGAGTGGTGCTGCTGGCCTGGCTGGCCGGCCACCAGACCCACTTCACCATGCTCGGGGGAATGCAGTCCGCCCGTTCACTACCCCACCTGGCCCGGACGTACGAGCTCGCCGACGCCCTCGGCCTCTTCCCCGACCCCCAGATCGCGGAGGCCCGGATGCGATCCCTCCTCTCGGTGTACGGGGTCGAAGGGTGAACGCCCGGGGCACGACCGCCCTCGACCGGTTCAGCATCAACCAGATGACCGTGAGACAACTGTCCCTGCCGGAGCTGGCCGCCGTCTGCGTACGGTTGGGCGTACGGGGGGTGGGCCTCTGGCGGGAACCGGTGCGCGCCCACGGGGTACGGGCGACGGCCGCGCTGATGGAGTCCGCCGGACTGACCGTCACCAGCCTCTGCCGGGGCGGCTTCTTCACCGCGGCGGACCAGCGGGGAAGAGATCGTGCCCTCGGTGACAACAGGGCCGCGGTCGACGAGGCGGCAGCCCTCGGTACGGATACGTTGGTACTGGTCAGCGGTGGTCTACCGGAGGGCAGCCGCGATCTGGTGGGAGCCCGGGAGCAGGTGGCCGAAGCACTTGCCGTACTCGCTCCCTACGCGGCTGAACGGGGCGTGCGGCTGGCCATCGAGCCGCTGCACCCGATGTACGCGGCCGACCGCTGCGTCATCTCCACCCTCCACCAGGCACTGGAGCTCGCCTGCCGCTTTCCGCCCTCCTGGGTGGGAGTGGTGGTGGACACCTACCACGTCTGGTGGGACGAATGGGCGCCACAGACGGTGGCCAGCGCCGGGGAGCAGGGCCGCATCCACTCCTTCCAACTGGCCGACTGGACCACGCCCCTCCCGGCGGGCGTGCTCACGGGGCGCGGGCAGCTCGGCGACGGTTCCATCGAACTGCGGCGCTGGCGGGAGCGGGTCGAAGCGGCGGGATATCGGGGGCCGATGGAGGTGGAGCTGTTCAACGAGGTGCTCTGGTCGCGGGACGGTGCCGAGGTGGTCGCCGAGACGCTCAGGCGGTTCCACGAGCACGTGGGGTGAGGCGCCCCGCCCGCCGTACCAGGTCCGTCGCTGCTCTCCTGCTCTCCTGTACTCCTGCTTTCTTGCTTTCCTGCTTTGCCGTGTCCGGGTTCTCGCCTGAGCCCTGGAAGCGGGACGATCGAGGCCGAGTGCGGCCTGGCCGGAACGGGACGCTGGTCGAGGTGCTGGCGAGGTGCCGGTCGAGGTGCCGGTCGAGGGGAGACAAAAAATCTTCCCGGGCGGTGCAACCCTTCCGCGTCCATGCGTGTCGTAGCTGGTGTCAGGACTTCCGGGGGGGATCTGGGGGGATTCTGGGGTTCCTGACGGAGGGGAAAGGGAGGGGCCCGGTCCATGGCCGGGTCCTCCTCATTTCCGGACCGTCTACCTCTGAACTGTCCGACAACGCGATTCGTTCGCTGATGGCTCAGTGGCGCTCGGTGGCCCTCAGCGGCGTACGCCGTGCACGGATCGGGCTCGGCCTACGGATGGCGTACGCCGGAATGTTCCGGGTTATCCACAGGCGGGGCGGCTTGTCGGACCGAGACGGTAGCGTCGGATCATGTCCCAAACGACAGTGCCTCAGCTGGCGGTCGTCGAAGGTGTCCTGGAGCGCGTCACCTACGCCAACGAGGAGAACGGCTACACGGTGGCGCGCGTCGACACCGGTCGCGGCGCGAATGATCTCCTCACCGTGGTCGGCTCGCTGCTCGGTGCCCAACCCGGCGAGTCCCTGCGCATGGAGGGCCGCTGGGGCTCGCATCCGCAGTACGGCAAACAGTTCACCGTGGAGAACTACACGACGGTCCTCCCCGCCACCATCCAGGGCATCCGCCGCTATCTCGGCTCCGGGTTGAT
The DNA here is from genome assembly GCF_040638655.1 of Streptomyces sp. NPDC005963. Lineage (NCBI taxonomy): Bacteria > Bacillati > Actinomycetota > Actinomycetes > Kitasatosporales > Streptomycetaceae > Streptomyces > Streptomyces sp. NPDC005963. The sequence continues at coordinate 23,187 of NZ_JBEXVD010000028.1, forward strand.
CAAGGGCATCGGCCCCAAGATCGCCGAACGCATCGTGGACCACTTCGGGGTCGACACGCTCGACGTCATCGAGCAGGAGCCGAAGAGGCTGGTCGAGGTCCCCGGTCTCGGCCCCAAGCGGACCAAGCTGATCGGTGTGGCCTGGGAGGAACAGAAGGCCATCAAGGAGGTGATGGTCTTCCTCCAGGGCGTCGGCGTCTCCACCTCCATCGCCGTCCGCATCTACAAGAAGTACGAGGACGCCTCGATCTCCGTGGTGAAGAACCAGCCCTACCGGCTGGCGGCGGACGTGTGGGGCATCGGCTTCCTCACCGCGGACAAGATCGCCCAGGCCGTGGGCATTCCGCATGACAGCCCGGAGCGGGTCAAGGCCGGCCTCCAGTACGCCCTGTCGCAATCCACCGATCAGGGGCACTGCTTCCTGCCCGAGGACCGGCTGATCTCCGACGCGGTCAAGTTGCTCCAGGTGGACATCGGGCTGGTGATCGAATGCCTTGCGGAGCTGGCGGCCGAAGAAGAGGGCGTCGTCAGGGAACGGGTGCCCGCACCGGATGGCGGAGACCCGTTGACCGCGGTCTATCTGGTGCCCTTCCACCGGGCAGAAATATCGCTCTCCGCCCAACTCCAACGCTTGCTGGGTGCCGCGGACGACAGGCTGCCCGCCTTCCAGGACGTGGAGTGGGACAAGGCACTGGGCTGGCTCGCCGAGCGCACCGGTGTGGAGCTGGCCCCCGAGCAGCAGGCGGCCGTTCGGCTCGCGCTCACCAGCCGGGTCGCGGTGCTCACCGGAGGCCCCGGCTGCGGAAAGTCGTTCACCGTGCGATCGGTGGTGGAGCTCGCGCGGGCCAAGAAGGCGAAGGTGGTGCTGGCAGCACCCACGGGCCGTGCGGCCAAGCGGCTCTCCGAGCTCACCGGCGCCGAGGCGTCCACGGTGCACCGACTGCTGGAGCTGAAGCCGGGCGGGGATGCCGCGTACGACAGGGACCGGCCCCTGGACGCGGATCTGGTGGTGGTCGACGAGGCGTCGATGCTCGATCTGCTCCTCGCCAACAAGCTGGTCAAAGCGGTCGCTCCCGGTGCCCACCTGCTGTTGGTGGGGGACGTGGACCAATTGCCGAGCGTGGGTGCGGGGGAGGTGTTGCGCGATCTCCTCGCCGATGGCGGGCCCATCCCCAGCGTCCGACTCACCCGGATCTTCCGGCAGGCCCAGCAATCGGGCGTGGTCACCAACGCCCATCGCATCAACTCGGGCGTTCCTCCCCTCACTTCCGGCTTGACGGACTTCTTCCTCTTCGTCGAAGAGGAGACCGAGGACGCCGGGAGGCTCACTGTCGATGTTGCCGCGCGAAGAATTCCAGCCAAATTCGGCCTCGATCCTCGGCGAGATGTTCAGGTTCTCGCCCCTATGCACCGAGGCCCCGCGGGCGCTGGCACCCTCAACGGCCTTCTTCAGCAGGCCATTACGCCCGCCCGCCCGGATGTGGCCGAGAAGCGTTTTGGCGGGAGGATTTTTCGCGTCGGCGACAAGGTCACGCAGATTCGCAACAATTATGAGAAGGGAGAGAACGGTGTCTTTAATGGAACGGTGGGCGTCGTCACCTCCCTTCACCTGGACGATCAGCGACTCACCGTGCTGACAGATGAGGACGAGGAGGTTCCGTATGAGTTCGATGAACTCGATGAGCTGGCCCATGCCTATGCGGTCACCATCCATCGCTCTCAGGGCAGCGAGTACCCGGCGGTGGTGATCCCGGTCACCACCGGCGCGTGGATGATGCTCCAGCGAAATCTGCTCTACACGGCCGTCACCCGAGCCAAGAAGCTCGTCGTCCTCGTCGGCTCCCGCAAAGCGATCGGGCAGGCGGTCCGCACGGTTTCCGCAGGCAGACGGTTCACCGCGCTGGACCACCGACTGAGCCGCGACTGAGGCGGGCACACTCGTCCGCTCGGGGGAAGCGCTTTGGTACCAGGGTGGGAAATGCCACCTCGACTTCCGGTTTCCCGCCTGACGGGGCAGGATGGGCAGGCTTGGCGGCACTCAGTGCCGCCAAAGGGTCAATCGGTCGACCCCGAGTGCACTCTGCTGAGCCAAGTGGGGGATGGTAGAGACAGTCAGGGCACCTCGAAGAAGAGGCACTACGTCGGTGAGGGATGACGTGAGCGACAACTCTGTAGTACTGCGGTACGGCGACGGCGAGTACACCTACCCGGTGGCCGAGAGCACCGTCGGTGACAAGGGCTTCGACATCGGGAAGCTCCGAGCCCAAACCGGTCTGGTGACCCTGGACAGCGGCTATGGCAATACGGCCGCCTACAAATCCTCGATCACCTATCTCGACGGCGAAGAGGGAATCCTCCGCTACCGCGGGTATCCCATCGAGCAGCTGGCGGAGCGCTCCAGCTTCCTCGAAGTGGCGTACCTGCTGATCAACGGCGAGCTTCCCACGGTCGACGAGCTCGCCGAGTTCCGCGGCGAGATCACCCAGCACACGCTGCTGCACGAGGACGTCAAGCGGTTCTTCGACGGCTTCCCGCGTGACGCCCACCCCATGGCCATGCTCTCCTCGGTGGTCAGCGCGCTGTCGACGTTCTACCAGGACAGCCACAACCCGTTCGACGAGAAGCAGCGGCACCTCTCCACGATCCGGCTGCTCGCCAAGCTGCCCACGATCGCGGCGTACGCCTACAAGAAGTCGATCGGTCACCCCTTCGTCTACCCGCGCAACGACCTCGGGTACGTCGAGAACTTCCTGCGGATGACCTTCTCGGTCCCCGCGCAGGAGTACGACCTCGACCCGGTCGTGGTCGCGGCCCTCGACAAGCTGCTGATCCTGCACGCGGACCACGAGCAGAACTGTTCGACGTCCACGGTGCGCCTGGTCGGCTCCTCCCAGGCGAACATGTTCGCCTCGATCTCCGCCGGCATCTCGGCGCTCTGGGGTCCGCTGCACGGCGGCGCCAACCAGTCCGTGCTGGAGATGCTGGAGGGCATCAGGGCCTCCGGCGGCAACGTCGACTCCTTCATCAACAAGGTGAAGAACAAGGAGGACGGCGTCCGCCTGATGGGCTTCGGCCACCGGGTCTACAAGAACTTCGACCCGCGGGCGCAGATCATCAAGGCCGCCGCCCACGACGTGCTCTCGGCGCTCGGCAAGTCTGACGAGCTGCTCGACATCGCGCTCAAGCTCGAAGAGCACGCGCTCTCCGACAGCTACTTCGTGGAGCGCAAGCTCTACCCGAACGTCGACTTCTACACCGGCCTGATCTACCGGGCTATGGGCTTCCCGACCGAGATGTTCACGGTGCTGTTCGCGCTCGGCCGGCTGCCCGGCTGGATCGCGCAGTGGCACGAGATGATCAAGGAGCCGGGTTCGCGGATCGGCCGTCCGCGGCAGATCTACACGGGCGTCGTCGAGCGCGACTTCATTCCCGTCGAGGCCCGCTGAGCCCTTCCCGGCTGCCGCTAGGGCCGCCGACGCCCTGGATAGGCGTCGAGCTCGCCAGAGCCCCCGGGGCTCGACCACCGGGGTCGCTGCCCGTTGAGGCCCTGCGTCCCCAGTTCCGTACGGCTGCCCGTGGACGGGCGTCCTGGCAGCCGTACGGTTCAGCGTCACGCTGCCGGAGTGCCCTCTCAGGGCACTCCGGCGCCACTGTTTCAGGGCCGGATCCCCTTGGCGCGGAGACCGGACCTCAAGGGTAGGCACTGCGTGCCGCGTCGCGCCGACCCCCGACGAGCCGGGGTCCAACGGGTGCATCCGCTTGCGCCGTTGTGCGCATGCACCGGCTGCCCGAAGTGACTCGCCCTTCGGGGCTCCGCAGTCCGTACCGGGCCCGTTGCTGCCCTCTGGGCGTAGGCCTGTCTGCCGCTGTTCTGCCGCTGTGACGCCCCGCGCTGTGCCCTGCCCTGTCGCCTTACTGTGCTGCGTTGGGTCGGGCTGCGTTGGGCTGCGTTGGGTCGGGCTGCGGTGGGTTGCGTGCCCACAGGCCGAATGGCTCCGCGCAACGATCACTGTGCGTCGTCGCATCGAGGGTTCTTCGGCGGCTGGTTCTGGCCGGTCGGTTGGACAGGAGCCGCGCTTCGGGCAACGTCCCACCGCCTCCGTACGGAACGAGGCGCCACCCGTGTGGACCCCTTCGGGTGCGGTGTCGTGTTGCATGTCGTGTGCGCCGAGCGCGCCGTGTTTCTGCTTGGCCGGTGGGGGCGGTCGTTCGACGGGCCGGCGCGATGCACTCTCGCGGAGTGAGCCATGGGTGCTGCCATGGAGGGCCAACCGAGAAGAGGCGTCCGGACGTGCTCCGGGCGCCCGCGGTCACAAGCCCGAGCCCGTAGTGGCCTCTCCAGGCCCTGAGCGGCCCTGTGGGGCACTTGTGGCACCACGGTGGGCTCCCCGGGGCGTCCGATGCCCGGACGGCCCGTAGAAGACGAAAGCGCCCCGCCGCCGATCCCCCCACGGGTCGACGAGCGGGGCGCTTCCCATATCCCCGGAGCGGATTCCCCCCACGGGATCCGGCCGGGTGTCTCTGCTGCTTGGGGGACCTCCGAGACGGATTCCCCCCACGGGATCCGATCGGGTGTCCCTGCCGCAGCAGAAGCTCCACACGCGGTCTGCCGGGGTACGTACGCACGGGAGGGCCGCTCAAAGCTCCCCGGGCACGTGCCCCGGCCAACGCTTGCCTGGAATGTCCCCCAAGACATCCCACGAACGTCCCCCAAGACGTTCCTGGCATCGCCCATTTAGACTCATGCGGAGCCTCAATGGTTACCCCTCAATATCTGTGATCTAGGTCTCTTTGTGAAGGTCTTGTGCCTCACATGAGCTCAGTTGAACGACCGTAGACGCAGGGCGTTCGTGACCACAAAAACGGATGAAGCGGCCATGGCAAACCCAACGATCATGGGTTTGAACTGGCCGGATGCCGCAAGAGGTAGTGCGGCTACGTTATCGCCAAAGGCCCAAAAAAGATTCCCTTTGGTGGTCCTGAGTGTCCGACGCGCGAGACGGATCGCGTCCGCGGCCACCCGTAGAACTCCCCGGATGAGAGTGAGATCACTCGCCCCGGCGGCGGTATCCGGGCCCGTTTTCGGCGGCGGATCCGGATCTGTCGTGGCGAACGCCCTCGTGTCGCCGGTGTCGGCCCGTCGAGTGCCGCTCCGTGCGCCTGGCCCGGAACCCTTCGCGTGACCTCCGCACCGTCCTTCGCCGGCGCCTGAGAACACGCCTCGTCATTGCCGGCCTCGGCCATCGCGCCAGTGGGCGGTGGGTGGGCGGTGGGTCGGCCGGAAGAGGTGCGTCGGTCGCACTGCGCTGCCGTGTCACCGCTGAGCCGCCGCCGTGTCGCAATCTCGGCGTCCGAGGTCTCCGTCGAGCGGGATCGGTAGGAGGCCCGGCGGTTTGCCCTCGCAGGCCGCCTAGACGGCCATACGGCCCCTGAGGGGGTCAGAATCATCCTGCGTCCCGTTCGGTGTGGCCGCAGGCGTCAGGGGCCTCTCCGGCAGCCGTATGCCGGCGTCTGTGGGCAGTCGGGCCCGTTCGACCGGTCCCCGTTGGCTTTCGATCGTCCCGTATCCCAACTCTGGCGGGGGCGGGTGTCGAGCGCGCTTCGGCACCTTTCGGAGCGAACCGGGCGATGGGGTGCTCCGGCTGTGCTCTTCTGAGCACCGGTGCAGGGGTGAGCCCAGGAAGGGGGCCGCCCGCCGGCCTGTCGCCACGTGAAGACACCGGACGTGGTGAGGGCCGTCGTCGTCCGTCGCACGACCGGTCCTCGGCGCCCGCCCAAGGCACGCCGTGCCGCACTCGGTTGTTCGTTTCGAGCGGGTCTTGGGCCGGCGGCCGAAGGAGGCAGCCGGGCTGGCGGCTTCTCCGGTGGAACGCCGAGCAGCTGACCCCGTGGGGTCGTCACGGCGAAAGGCGTGATGGATTCCCGCCATCCCGGCGGACCCGGAGGGCAGTGCCCAGAGTGACGGCGCGGGGCATGGGGAGACGAGCCCGTCCTTGTGGCTGCTTCGCTCGCCGCGCAGTCGGGTCCGGGCAGGGCGGTGAACCATCGAGCCGTACCCCACCAGCCAACTGATCGGATACGGCTCGACGGCTGGGTTGTTCTCACCCGGTCCGGTGCGGTTCGGGTTCGGTGACTGTCAGTCGGCCGGGCCCGGGCTTCTCGTTCAGGCCTTGCCCACCAGCTCGTACCCGGCCTCGTCCACGGCGTCGCGCACGGCGGCCTCGTCGAGGGGGGCCTCGGACACGACGGTCACCAGACCGGTCGCGGCCACGGCCTGGACGGACGTGACGCCCGCGATGGCGGAGACCTCGGTCGAGATCGCGCCTTCGCAGTGGCCGCAGGTCATTCCGGCGACCTGGTAGACGGTGGTCACGGCGCCTTCCGCCGCGGCGTCGGCCGAGTCGGTGCCGCAGGTACTGCCGCCGCAGCAACTGGAGGCGGGGGCGTTCTCGATGATCTCGATCTCGGTCTTCGCGGTCATGTCGTTCTCCTCGCAGGGCATTGGGGATGCGCCTGTCGCGGCGCACCAGTGGCGTACCAGAGGCCCCCGAGACGGCCGGGACCCTGTGCTACGCAAATATACTATACCCCTAGGGGGTATGAAATCGCCGGTGGTGGGAGTTCAGGGTGTCCCTCTGGCGGCGCGCTGGGCCACGGGGCAGTGCTCGTCCTCGGGGAACAGTGGGTCCAGGTAGCGGTACAGGACCGTCTTGATCTCCGACGCGTACGACTGCCGTTCCTCACCCTCGTGGGCGAGGACGAGATCGAGGCCCGCTTTGAAGATGGTGAGCGCGGTGTTGGCGATGCGGGAGAGTTCGGCGGGCGGCAGGTCGGGCAGGTAGGTGGCGAACACCTCCTCGATCCGGGCCAGCAGGCTCAGGTGGATGGCGTTGAACTCCTGGGCGATCTGACCGGGTGTGTCGTGTCCGTGGATCAGGACCGCGAAGGCCGGGTTGTCGTAGTTGAAGGCGAACAGCGGATCGAGGACGTCGTCCAGGAGCGTGTCGAGGGGCAGCGGCTGTCCTGCGGCGACGAGGGCGGTGCCGTGGGACTCGCGCCAGCGCTCCAGGAGCCGACCGCCCAGTTCGATGGCGATGGCTTCCTTGTTCGGGAAGAACTGGTAGAGCGTGCCGGGGGAGACGCCGGCCTCCCGGGCGATGGCGTTGGTGGTGGCCGCGGTGTAGCCGGACGTGGTGAAGACGGTCGCCGCCGCGTCGAGGAGCTGGGCGATCCGGCGCTCTCCGCGCGCCTGCCGCCGGCGCGGCTTGGCGGCCGTGGGTGTGGGTGCGGACTCCGGATCGGGCGCGATTTCCGGAGTTTCCGACTCCGGTTTTGTCGTCTCCGGCACTGATATCCCCAGCTTCCTGGCGCGGTTGACAAACGCGAGTGGTCGCTCGCATTCTTGGGGTCAATGCGAGCGATTGCTCGTGTTTGCCAAGTCTATGGCAATGGTCGTCCCATGCTGCCTGCTCGTATGCCTGCGCATGGGCCACGGTGAAGGGGACACCGCACCATGTCCGAAGTCAACAGCCTGCCCCCGCGTCGGGGGCGGGTCGGTGGGTGGACCCGATTCGTCACTGCGCGACCACGACTCTCGCTGCTCGCAGCCCTGGTCCTCACCGTGCTCGCGGTCTTCGCGGGCAGCGGGGTGGCGGATCGCATGGGAAGCGGTGGGTGGACCGACCCGGCCGCCGAATCGTCGTACGCCACCAAGGCGCTGGAGCGCGAGTTTCCGGCGTCCCAGCCGAATCTGCTTCTCCTGGTCGACAGTGGCCCGGAAGGCGTGGACAGCGCGAAGGTTGCGGCCGAGGGGCGTCGGTTGACCGAGCGCCTCGCTGCCGAGGAGGGGATCTCGGGTGTCGGCTCGTACTGGCGGCACCCCTTGCCGGCCCTCCGGTCGGAGGACGGACGGCAAGCGCTCATCGCAGCCCGGGTCCTGGGTGATGAGAAGACCAAGGCCGAGGTGCTCCAGCGGATAGCCCCGGAGTACCGGGGGGCGCACGGTCCGGTGGAGGTCTCCCTCGGAGGGCCGGTCGCCGTGGAGCATGAAATGACCACGATCATCCAGGAAGACCTGCTGCTGGCCGAGGCGATCGCCCTACCGGTGACGCTGATCCTCCTGGTCATGGTCTTCGGAAGCGCCGTTGCGGCAGTGTTGCCGCTGCTGGTCGGGATCGTGGCGATCTTGGGCACCAATGCGCTGCTGAGGGGCCTCACGGAGTTCACTGATGTCTCGGTCTTCGCGATGAACCTCACCACCGCGCTGGGGCTGGGACTGGCCATTGACTACGCGCTGTTCATCGTGCGCCGGTTCCGGGAGGAACTGGCCGGTGGCCTTGAGGTCAGGGAGGCGGTGGGAGCGACCCTGCGCACCGCGGGGCGCACCGTTCTCTTCTCGGCCCTGACGGTGGCGGTGTCCCTGGCGGCCATGCTGGTCTTTCCGCAGTACTTCCTCCGCTCGTTCGCCTATGCGGGAGCGGCGGTGGTCCTACTGGCGGCCGGTGCGGCTCTGATCCTGTTGCCAGCTGCGCTGATGCTCCTCGGACACCGGGTCAACGCCCTGGATCTGAGGGCTGCCTTTCGACGCCGAAGGAACCGCAGCGAGCCCGATAGCGGTCAGCGCGGTGGCGCCGAGGGGACCACGAAGGACGGGGCCACGAAGCGCGAGGTTGCAGCGGATGGGGCCGCGCGGGATGGCGTCGTAGCGCACGGAGCCCCGGGGGGCGGGGGCGCATCGGCGGGCGAGCGTGGAGGCTGGACCCGACTCGCGGATCTGGTCATGCGAAGGGCTTCGCTGTTCGCCTTCACCACGATTGCGGCACTGCTCCTCCTGGGGCTCCCCTTCCTGGATGTGAAGTTCGGTACCCCGGATGATCGGCAACTCCCCGCGAGTGCCGAGTCCCGTGTGGTGCAGGAGGAGATCCGCGAGCGATTCGCCGGAAGCCCCGACGGGGCGGTCGAGATCTTCGCGGGGCCGCTCACCGACGAAGGGGAGAGCGGACGTGCGGGCGGGACACCCGCCGCGTACGCGGAGTACCGCGACCGAATAGCCGACCTCCCCGGAGTGCTGCGGGTGGACGGACCGGCCGTGTCGGGCAGCGCCGCCTACTTCACCGTTCAGCCCGACGGGGAAGCGGTGGGCGAGAGCGCCCAGCAGTTGGTGCACGACCTGCGCGAGGTGCCCGCGCCCTTTGAGACGTCGGTGACGGGCAGGGCCGCCGTTCTGGAGGACTCCAAGGCTGCGATCGCGGACAAGTTGCCGTTGGCGCTGGGGATCATCGTCGTGGCCACGTTGCTTCTGGTCTTCCTCCTGACCGGCAGTGTGCTGATTCCCCTTCAGGCGGTCGTCCTGAATGCGCTGAGTCTCACCGCCATGTTCGGTGCGGTCGTCTGGGTCTTCCAGGACGGCAACTTCTCCGGACTGCTGGGCTTCACTCCCACAGGAGATATCGAGACCAATCTGCCGGTGCTGATGTTCTGCATCGCCTTCGGCCTCTCGATGGACTACGGAGTCTTTCTGCTCTCCCGCATCAAGGAGGAGTACGACCACTCGGGCAACCACGAACACGCCGTGCGCTTCGGCCTTCAACGCACCGGCGGTCTGATCACCGCGGCGGCCGTGATCCTCGCCGTGGTGATGGTGGCCATCGGTACCTCGCGGGTCACCAACACCAAGATGCTCGGTCTCGGTATCGCCCTCGCGGTGCTGATGGACGCGATGGTGGTGCGCAGTCTGCTGGTGCCGTCGGTGATGAAGCTGATGGGGAAGTGGAGTTGGTGGGCACCGGCGCCCCTGCAACGGTTCCACCAGCGGTTCGGACTGAGCGAAGGCGACACACCGGCCTCCGGCGCTTCCGAAGGTGAGCGTTCGGGTGGCGGGGGAGCCCAGGGGCGCGAGGTGGCCCCTGACGAAGCGGCCCACGACGAAGCGGCTCACGACGAAGGGGCGATGGAGCAAGTGGCAGGCCCCGCGTCAGCTGATCGGACCAAGGTCTGACAACCGGCAGGAGCATCTGACGACTGGCAGCAGCATCTGACGACCAGCAGGAGCAGGTGCAACAGCAGTTAACGAGCTCGTTAGGGGGAGCGAGGGGGGAACGGAACAGGGGCCGGAAACCGGGCGGTCCCGCACCCAAGGTTGGTGTGCGGGACCGCCCGGCAGAGACACAGGAGTCAGTTGGCGCGACCTCTGTTTCCGGGACGGTTGGCGACCCATACGCGAATGGTGTCGGCGTACCAGTAGGGCTTGCCGGCCTCGACCAGATCGGGTGGCGGGAGCTGTCCGTGCTTGCGGTAGGAGCGGACCGTGTCGGGCTGTACCCGGATGTGAGCAGCGATCTCCTTGTAGGACCAGAGCCTCTTGTCCGTCATGTGGCACCTCCCTGCGTGCGCGACAGCGGCGACCTGGGGGCCGTCGGGGGAGCCGTCGTGCGGACGCTGGCGATCATGAGAGTGCGCCTGCCGGACCGCCCTCGGAACAGGGAAGAAGGCTCTGTCGACCCCCCGTGACGGAAATCCCGCGTAATGGAGATATGTGTGATCAGAGGGCGACAACGGTGACAGATGTGATGAGTGAGCTTCAGGCGCCGCACATACGCAGGTAGCGACGGGTACGGCGGGCGATGGGCAGTGGTTTGTCCGGTGGGCAGGGATACATGTCCTGCTCGACGATCGCGAAGAGTTCCACGCCCAGAGCATCGGCCGCGCTCAGTACGGGTTCCAGGGCGGGAACGCCGGAGGGTGGCTCACACATCACTCCGCGTGCCACGGCTGGACCGAAGGGGATCTGATCGGCAATCACCTCCGCCAGGATCTGCGGGTCCACCTGCTTGAGGTGGAGATAGCCGATCCGTTCGCCGTACGTCTCGATCAGGGTGGCGCTGTCACCGCCGCAGTAGGCGTAATGGCCGGTGTCCAGACAGAGGGAGACCAGATCCGGATCGGTGGCGTCGAGGAAGCGGCTGACGTTCTCTTCGCTGTCAATGTGGGTGTCCGCATGGGGGTGGACCACGATCTTCAGCCCGTAGCGCTCACGCACCTCCTGGCCGAGACGTTCGGTCTGGACGACCAGATCACGCCATTGACGGGAGGTCAGAGTGCCGTCCTCCACGATCCGGCCGGTCTTGTCGTCCCTCCAGAAGGCGGGGATGACCACCAGGTGCTCGGCACCCATGGCCCGGGTGAGGGCGGCGATGTCGGACACGTGCGCCCAGGTCGACTCCCAGACGTCGGGGCCACGGTGCAGGGCGGTGAAAACCGTACCCGCCGACACCTTGAGACCTCGACGAATGGTTTCGCCATGAAGCACCGCGGGATCGGTGGGGAGGTATCCATAGGGGCCGAGCTCGATCCACTCGTAGCCGGCGCGTGCGACCTCGTCGAGGAACCGTTGCCACGGCACCTGGTGGGGGTCGTCGGGGAACCACACCCCCCAGGAGTCGGGGGCGGAGCCGACCCGGATGCGGTTCAGTGCGGGGACGGGGGAGCTCATGCGGCCGAGCCTTACGGCCGCTCCGAAAGGGTGTCAAGTCAACGTCCGAATGTCAGGACAAAATGTTGACAGCGTTCGGCGGACGGGACTAGACCTGGATGGGACCCGCGCAGAGAGGCGAAGGGACGCGCATGCCGCAGCCGCACCAACCGGAGCCCTTCGACGTCATCACGATGGGACGCATCGGGGTGGATCTCTATCCACTGCGCACGGGCGTGCCTCTGGCGAGGGTCGATGTGTTCGGCAAGTTCCTCGGCGGTTCGGCGACCAACGTCGCCGTCGGTGCCGCACGGCTCGGACGACGTACGGCGGTCATCACCCGCACCGGCGCCGATGCCTTCGGCGACTACCTCCATCAGGCGCTCGTCGAGTTCGGCGTCGACGACCGCTGGGTGACCCCCGTACCGGGGCTTCTGACCCCCGTCACCTTCTGCGAGATCTTCCCCCCGGACGACTTTCCCCTCTGGTTCTACCGGCAGCCCAAAGCGCCCGACCTGGAGATCGCGATCCAGGACCTCGATCTGGGCGCGATCCGCTCGGCGCGCGTCTTCTGGACGACCGGTACCGGACTGTGCGAAGAGCCCAGTCGCGCCACCACGCTGGCGGCGCTCGCGCATCGCGACCGCGCGGGGATCACCGTGTTCGACCTCGACTGGCGGCCCATGTTCTGGGAGGACCCTGCGGCTGCCCGCCCGCACTACCGCAAGGCGCTGACCCTGGCCACGGTGGCCGTCGGCAATCTCGACGAGTGCGAGATCGCCACCGGTGAACGCGAGCCGTCCGCAGCGGCCCGGGCGCTGATCGCAGCGGGGGTGGAGCTCGCCGTCGTCAAACAGGGCCCGGACGGCGTGTTGGCGCTGCACCGCGACGGCACGAGCGTCCAGGTGCCCCCGGTCCCGGTGGAGGTGGTCAACGGGCTGGGCGCGGGAGACGCCTTCGGCGGGGCCCTCTGCCACGGGCTGCTCGCCGGTTGGGACCTGGAGCGAGTGATGCGCCACGCGAATGCCGCCGGAGCCATCGTCGCCGCACGGCTCGCCTGCTCCACGGCCATGCCGTACGCGGCGGAAGTCGACCAGGTGATGTCCGGCGGGCCCGTACCGCCCTCGCCCACCCCACCACCGACCGCCCCGCCACTCCCACCTGAACCGCCGCCCGTGGCGTCGGGCCGACCCCCGTCGCCCCCGTCGCCCGTGGCGTCCGTCCCGACCCCGCCGGGTGTCCCGGTCGACGGCCCCGGAGGCCACCCATGAGCCGGGTCGACATCAGCGAGCTGATCGGCATCCGGGCCCATCACCCCGAGGCCGTGGCGGAGGCCGCAGCACGGCGCCGAAAACGCGCCCGTCTCCTCGGTGCGAGCGGCCGACTCATGATCATCGCTGCCGACCATCCGGCCCGGGGCGCGCTCGCCGTAGGACCCAGCCCGCTCGCCATGGCCAACCGTCTCGACCTCCTGGAACGGCTCTGCCTCGCCCTCTCCCGCCCCGGTGTGGACGGGGTCCTCGCCACCGCCGACATCCTCGACGACCTGCTCCTGCTCGGAGCGCTCCACGACAAGGTCGTCATGGGTTCCATGAACCGCGGCGGACTCGCCGGCGCCGTCTTCGAACTGGACGACCGCTTCACGGGCCACCGCCCACAGGACCTCGCCCGCCTCGGCTTCGACGCCGGCAAACTGCTGCTCCGCATCGACTACCAGGACCCGGCCTCCCTCGACACCCTGCACGCCAGCGCACGCATCGTCGACGAGATGGCCGCACACCGACTGCCCGTCTTCGTCGAGCCCTTCATCTGCCAGCGGAGCGGAGGACGTCTCCACACCGATCTCAGTGCCGGGGCGATCACCCGTTCCATCGCCATCGCCTCCGGTCTCGCCGGAACCTCCGCGTACACCTGGCTCAAGGTCCCGGTGGCCGATGACCCTGAAGCGATGGGGACCGTGCTGGAGACCTCCATCCTGCCCGCGGTCATCCTCGGCGGGGACATCGGCACGGACCAGGACGCCGCCTACGCCAAGTGGCACCGAGCCCTGCGATTGCCCACCGTCCAGGGCCTCGTCGTGGGAAGGTCACTGCTCTATCCGGCGGACGGAGACGTCGCCGCCGCCGTCGACACCGCCGTAGGACTGCTGTAGGGGGGTACGGAGAGAACATGAGCGCCGATCACACCCATGCCGTGCCGCCCGGGCCGAGCCCTCACCTTCCGGCCGGCAGCGCGCACAGCGGGCCCTACGCACTGCGCATCGATCCCGCCCGCGCGGGATGGACCCATGCCTCCCTGCGCATCCTGGAACTGCCCCCCGGCGGCGCCCACTCCCTGGACACGGGCGACAGCGAATGGATCGTCCTGCCCCTCAGCGGCGGCTGCACCGTACATGCGGATGGAGAGTTCTTCGAACTGCACGGAAGGGAAGGTGTATTTGGCGGAGCGACGGACTTCGCCTATCTGCCGCGTGATGCGCACGCACAGATCGCCTCCGGTGCGGGAGGTCGCTTCGCCCTGGCAGGAGCGAAGTGCGAGCGACGACTCCCCGCTCGCTACGGCCCCGCGCCGGAGGTACCGGTCGAGCTCCGAGGCTCGGGCGCCTGCTCGCGCCAGGTCAACAACTTCGCCGCCGCCGACGTCTTCGACTGCGATCGACTCATCGCCGTGGAGGTCCTCACCCCCGGCGGCAACTGGTCGTCCTACCCGCCGCACAAGCACGACGAACCCGTGCCCGGGGTGGAGTCCGAGTTGGAGGAGATCTACTACTTCGAAATCGATCGGGGCGGTACGGGATTCCACCAGGTGTCGCCCTCCCGGCCGGGAGGTACTGAGTTGCTCGCCGAGGTCCGCAGCGGTGACGTCGTCCTCGTACCCGACGGATGGCACGGTCCGTCCATCGCCGCTCCCGGACGGGACATGTACTACCTCAATGTGATGGCGGGACCGGGGCCTCGGGAGTGGCTCATCCGGGACCATCCTGACCACGGCTGGATCCGGGACACCTGGCCGGACCAGTCCATGGACCCTCGGCTGCCGCTCCATCGGCCGTCGGACCCGGCGGCCGAACCGAGCGCCCCCGCCCCCGCTTCCGACGGTGTCCAACCGGCCGAGGGCCGCTGATGACCAGCCGTCGACTCACCGTCGCCCAGGCACTGATCACCTTCCTCAGTCGCCAGTACTCCGAGCGTGACGGACGCCGGCAGCGGCTCATCAGCGCCACCTGGGGCATCTTCGGCCATGGGAACGTCGCCGGCATCGGTCAGGCACTCGTGGAGTCGGGCACCGGCCCCCATCCACCTGCGCCGCAATCCGGCACCGGCCCGAGCCCGTACGCGACCGGCACCGGCACCGGCGTTGAATCAGTTGAATCAAGCGTCCACCGTGCCGGCGACGAAGGGCACGGTCACGGCGGGGGCGGCCGAGGCCGACGACCCGTCATGCCGTTCCTCCAGGGACGCAACGAGCAGGCGATGGTCCACGCAGCCGTCGGCTATGCACGGCAGTCGCGCCGGCTCTCCGCCCATGCGGTCACCACGTCCATCGGCCCCGGTGCCACCAATCTCGTCACCGGCGCCGCGCTCGCCACCATCAACCGCCTCCCCGTGCTGCTGCTGCCCGGTGACGCCTTCGCCACCCGCCCTGCCGATCCGGTGCTGCAACAACTCGAAACCCCGCACGCGGGCGATCTGTCCGTCAACGACGCGCTACGACCGGTCTCCCGCTACTTCGACCGCATCACCCGCCCCGAAGCCCTGATCCCGGCCGCGCTCCAGGCCATGCGGGTCCTCACCGACCCCGCGGAGACCGGAGCGGTCACGCTGGCCCTGCCGCAGGACGTGCAGACGGAGGCGTACGACTGGCCCGAGGAGTTCTTCGCCCAGCGGATCTGGCGGGTGGACCGGCCGCGCCCCGATCGCGACGCGCTCGACGAAGCCCGTCGCCTCCTTGCGACCGCACGCCGCCCCCTCCTCGTCGCCGGCGGCGGAGTCCACCACAGCGAGGCCGAGGGGGCGCTCAGGGCGTTCGCCGACGCCACGGGCGTACCCGTCGCCTCCACGCAGGCCGGAAAGGGGTCCCTCCCGTACGACCACCCCTGTGACATCGGCGGCATCGGTCACACCGGCACTGCGGTCGCCGCCGAGTTGGCCCGTACCGCGGACGTCGTGATCGGCGTCGGCACCCGCTGGTCCGACTTCACCACCGCCTCCTCCACCCTCTTCCAGAACCCCGCCGTTCGATTTCTCAACATCAACGTCACCTCCTTCGACGCCCACAAGATGGCCGGCCTCTCCCTCGTCGCGGACGCCCGCGAAGCCCTCGCCGAACTCTCCGTTGCGCAGCGGGTGCCCCAGGCGTACGAGGAGGAGTACCGCGACGGCAAGGAGCGCTGGGAACAGCGCGTGGACCTCGCCTACCGCGCGGACGACCCCCGCGCCCGCCCCACCCAGACACAGGTGCTCGGAGCGCTCGACGCCCTCGTCGACGAGGACGACATCGTCATCAACGCCGCCGGCTCGCTGCCCGGAGACCTCCACAAGCTGTGGCGCGCCCGGTCCGCCGACCAGTACCACGTCGAGTACGGGTACTCCTGCATGGGCTACGAGATCCCCGCGGCCATCGGCGTCAGTCTGGCCGCGCCTGGCCGGCCCGTCTGGGCGCTCGTCGGCGACGGCACCTATCTGATGAACCCCACGGAGATCGTCACCGCGGTCCAGGAGCACACCCCCATCAAGGTGGTCATCGTCCAGAACCACGGGTACGCGTCGATCGGCGGGCTGTCCGCGTCGGTCGGCGCCGAGGGGTTCGCCACGGCCTACCGCCACCGCGCCCCGGACGGCACGTACACCGGAGCGCCGCTCCCCGTCGATCTGGCCGCCAACGCCGCCTCGCTCGGACTGCGGGTGATCCGGGCCACAACCGTGGACGACCTGCGGCGGGCGCTCGCCGATGCCCGTACCGCGGACGTTCCCACAGGTGTCTACATCGAGACCGAAACCGCAGACACTGTGTCGAGCCCTCCCCCGGCACAGGCGTGGTGGGATGTTCCCGTGGCAGAGATCGCGACCCGGCAGTCGGCGGTCGAGGCCCGGGAGGAGTACGAGCGGCGCACCGCCGACCGACGCCGCCAGCTGTGAGACATCCGCAGACGTGCCGGCACTTGTGAAGGAGCCTTTCTCATGACGAAGAACATCCACCACTGGATCGGTGGAAAGACCGTCGAGGGAACGTCGGGCAACTGGGGTCCGGTCACGGACCCGGCGACCGGCGCCGTCGCCGCCCAGGTGGCGCTGGCTTCGACCGACGAGGTCGGTGCCGCCGTCGCCGTGGCCAAGGACGCGTACGCCACCTGGGGCACGTCGTCCCTCTCGCAGCGCACCGCGATCCTCTTCCGCTACCGCGCCCTGCTGGACGCCCGCCGCGACGACATCGCCGCCCTGATCACCGCCGAGCACGGCAAGGTCCACTCCGATGCGCTGGGCGAGGTGGCCCGCGGTCTGGAGATCGTCGAGCTGGCCTGTGGGATCACCACCCAGCTGAAGGGCGAGCTGTCCACGCAGGTGTCCAACCGGGTCGACGTGTCCGCTATCCGTCAGCCCCTCGGCGTCGTCGCCGGCATCACCCCGTTCAACTTCCCCGCGATGGTCCCCATGTGGATGTTCCCGCTGGCGGTCGCCTGCGGAAACACCTTCATCCTGAAGCCCAGTGAGAAGGACCCCTCCGCGGCGAACTTCCTCGCCCAACTGGCCACCGAGGCGGGACTGCCCGACGGCGTCCTCAACGTGGTCCACGGCGACAAGGTGGCGGTCGACGCCCTCCTCAACCACCCCGACGTGTCGGCGGTCTCCTTCGTCGGTTCCACCCCCATCGCCCGCTACATCCACACCACCGCGTCCGCCAACGGCAAGCGGGTACAGGCGCTCGGCGGTGCGAAGAACCACATGCTCGTCCTCCCGGACGCCGACCTGGACGCGGCGGCCGACGCCGCGGTCTCGGCCGCCTACGGTTCGGCGGGCGAGCGCTGCATGGCCATCTCCGCCGTCGTCGCCCTCGACTCCATCGCCGACGAACTGGTGGAGAAGATCCGCGAGCGTGCCGAGAAGATCAAGATCGGCCCCGGCAACGACCCCACGTCCGAGATGGGTCCGCTGATCACCAAGGCGCACCGCGACAAGGTCGCCTCCTACGTCACCGGCGCGGCGGCCCAGGGAGCCGAGGTCGTCCTCGACGGCACCGGGTACACGGTCGACGGCTTCGAGGACGGGCACTGGATCGGCATCTCCCTCCTGGACAAGGTCTCCACGGACTCCGACGCCTACCGCGACGAGATCTTCGGCCCGGTGCTGTGCGTGCTGCGAGCCGAGACCTACGAGGAGGGCCTGGCCCTCATCAACGCCTCGCAGTACGGCAACGGCACCGCGATCTTCACCCGTGACGGCGGTGCGGCCCGCCGCTTCCAGATGGAGGTCGAGGCCGGCATGGTCGGCGTCAACGTGCCGATCCCGGTCCCCGTCGGCTACCACTCCTTCGGTGGCTGGAAGGACTCCCTCTTCGGCGACCACCACATCTACGGCAACGACGGCGTGCACTTCTACACCCGCGGCAAGGTCGTCACCACCCGCTGGCCCGACCCGGCCGACGCCCCCTCGGGCGTGGACCTCGGCTTCCCGCGCAACCACTGACACACCGCGTAGCCACTGACACACCGCGCACCGGGCGCGTGGCCGCAGCGTAATCCGCTCGCGTCGGCCACGCGCCCGACCGCATTCTGGGGCCCATGCAGGAAACACCCCGGCGCGCGATCCGCGCGCTGCACACCGACACCACCATCACCGTGTACCAGGCGTACTCCCCGGCACTCGGCCTGCCGGCAGCGCGCGACGGCCGCTTTCCCGCCGCCTGGAAGCGCGATCGGATGACATGGATCAAGCCGTCGTTCCTCTGGATGATGTACCGCTGCGGCTGGGGTCTGAAGGCGGGCCAGGAGACGGTGCTCGCCGTGGAGATCACCCGTGAGGGCTTCGACTGGGCGCTGCGGAACTCCTGTCTGTCCCACTACGACAGGGACTTCCACACCGACCGCACCCAGTGGAAGCACGAGCTGAAGCGCTCGCCGGCCCGGGTCCAGTGGGACCCCGAACGGGATGTGCGGCTTCAGCCGCTGCCGTACCGCTCGCTGCAACTGGGTCTGGCGGGGGAGGCGTCGCGCCGGTACGCGGACGAGTGGACCGTGTCCATCCGTAACGTGACCGACCTGGCGCACGAGATCCACGCCCTGGTGAAGGAGGGCGACCTTCCCGGGGCGGCCGCGCTCCTGCCCGAGGAGCGTCCGTATCCGAGTTCGGGAGGCCCTGGCCAGGCGGATCCCGTTGCGCGTGTCGGTGATGCGCTGGTCTGAGCGGACTTGCCCCGAGCCGTGCAGGCCCTGGCGGGACGCCACCCTTCCCACCCTGTCAGGGGCGCGTACCGCAGCTGGTGTACGGCCCGGTCGGGGGCTACTCCCCGGGGAGACCGAACGCCTCCGTCTGGCGGCAGCCGAGAGCCCACAGCTGTTCCGCTTAGGGTTTCAACCATGCAGATGCGACTTCTCCGGCTCCGCCCGCCCGGCCGATGGCTCGCGGGTGCCGCAGCCATCGCCGTACTCGCAGGGGCGGGGACCTGGACCGCGGTCGCCGATGACGGCGCTCCGACCGTGCGCCGTGAGGACCGCGTGCACTCCCTGTCCGGGGCGAAGATTGACACCTCGTTCTTCACCGCGGGCAGCGCCAAGGAGCGGCGTCCGGCCGTGCTCCTCGGTCACGGTTTCGGCGGCAGCAAGGATGATGTGCGTGCCCAGGCCGAAGGGCTGGCCCGGGACGGTTACGCCGTGCTGACCTGGTCGGCCCGTGGCTTCGGCGACTCGACCGGGCGGATCGGGCTCAACGATCCCGACTTCGAGGTCAAGGACGTCTCCCGGCTGATCGACTGGTTGGCCGAACGTCCCGAGGTTCGGCTCGACGCCGACGGCGATCCCCGGGTCGGGGCGGCCGGTGCCTCGTACGGCGGTGCGATCTCACTGCTGGCCGCCGGGCACGACCGTCGGGTGGATGCCATCGCTCCCTCGATCACCTACTGGAACCTCGCCGACGCCCTCTTCCCGAACGGGGTGTTCAAGAAGCTCTGGGCCGGCATCTTCTTCTCCACCGGCTCGGCCAGCGCGCCCGGCATCGCCCCGCGCACCGAGCAGCCGAGCGCACCCGCCCAGCCGGACGATGCTGCCCCACCGAGCGACGCTGCCCAGCCGAACGCCGGTGCCGCCTCGGGGCCGGCCCCGGTGAACCCCGCAGGTTGCGGCCGGTTCCAGCCGGAGCTGTGCGCGATGTACGAGCGGGTCGCCACGGCCGGCGTGCCCGATGCCGCCGCCCGTGAGCTGCTCGAGAGCCGTAGCCCCGCCGCCGTGGGCGAGCGCATCAAGGTCCCCACCCTGATCATGCAGGGGCAGGCCGACTCGCTGTTCCCCCTCTCCCATGCCGATGCCATGGCCCGTGCGATCAGTGCCAACGGCGCACCGGTCTCCGTCGACTGGATCTCCGGCGGCCACGACGGCGGCGACGGCGAGTCCGCGCGTCTCCAGGGGCGGATCGGCGCCTGGTTCGATCGCTACCTCAAGCAGGACAAGGGTGCCGACACCGGCCCGGCGTTCCGGGTCAGCCGTACCGGAGGTGTCGACTCCACCGATGGGCAGGCGCTGCTCCGCGGCGCGAGCGGCGACCGCTACCCCGGACTGTCGAGCGGCACCAGGCCCATCGCACTGACCGGCCGTGAGCAGACCTTCTCCAACCCGGCGGGGGCGACACCGCCCGCGATCTCCGCCGTGCCCGGGCTCAGCGGTGGGCTCGGCCAGTTCTCCTCCTTCGGCGTCGGGCTCTCCCTCGACTTCCCCGGCCAGAACGCACGCTTCGAATCCCGACCCCTCCAGCAGGACCTGCGGATCACCGGCTCGCCCACGATCCGCGTCAAGGTGGCCTCCTCCACCGGCTCGGCCGTCCTCTTCGGGAAGGTGTACGACGTCGGCCCGGACGGTCGCCAGCAGGTGCTGCCCTCCCAACTCGTCGCTCCGATCCGCATCGACGGTGCCCGAGCGGGCAAGGAGGTCGAGCTGACCTTGCCCGCCGTGGACCATCAGGTGGACGCCGGACACCGGCTGCGCCTGGTCCTGAGCGCGACCGACCTGGGCTATGCCTCGCCGACCGCTCCGGCCTCCTACACGGTCGGCTTCGCCGGCGGCGGCTCCAGTGCCCTCGCCGTACCCACCGCGCCGGACGTGGAGACCGAGGCCGCCGGGTTGCCCTGGTGGACCTGGGGCCTTCCCCTCGCGGGGGTGGTGATCGCGGCCGGTCTGCTGTTCACCGCACGGCGCAGGGCCGTCGCCCCGGCGCCGGACCCCGCCCGTGCCGATGTCCCCTTGGAGATCACCGACCTGTCCAAGCGGTACGCCAAGTCGGCCGACCGCTACGCCGTCCGGGACCTCTCGTTCCGGGTGGAGAAGGGGCAGGTGCTGGGCCTGCTCGGGCCGAACGGCGCGGGCAAGACCACCACCCTGCGGATGCTGATGGGCCTCATCCGTCCCGATGCGGGCGAGATCCGTGTCTTCGGGCACGCCATTCGACCGGGTGCGCCGGTGCTCTCCCGGGTCGGCGCGTTCGTCGAGGGCGCAGGGTTCCTGCCGCATCTGTCGGGGCGCGACAATCTGGAGCTCTACTGGCGGGCCACCGGCCGACCGGCCGAGGACGCCCACATCGAAGAGGCCCTGGAGATCGCCGGTCTCGGCGATGCGCTCGCCCGTGCGGTGCGCACGTACTCGCAGGGCATGCGGCAGCGGCTCGCGATCGCCCAGGCCATGCTCGGGATGCCGGACCTCCTCATCCTGGACGAGCCGACGAATGGACTCGACCCGCCACAGATCCGTGAGATGCGGGACGTGATGATCCGGTACGCGGCCGGCGGCCGAACCGTGATCGTCTCCAGCCATCTCCTGTCCGAGGTCGAGCAGTCCTGCACCCATCTGGTCGTGATGGACCGCGGCCGACTGGTGCAGGCCGGACCGGTCGCGGAGATCACAGGGGAGAGCGACACCCTGCTCGTCACGACCGCAGCGCAGATCTCCGACCCCGTGGTCGAGAAGATCGGCGCACTCGCCGGGATCGCCTCGGCCGCCCGTACCGAAGAGGGGCTCCTGATCCGTCTGGACGGTGCCACACCGACCGACATGATCGGCGAACTGGTCCGCTTGGACGTCCCGCTCACGGGTGTCGGTCCGCACCGCCGCCTGGAGGACGCCTTCCTCACCCTGATCGGAGGTCCCGCATGAGCACGCTGGTCGATTCGGCCCCCGGCTACCGCGCCCGGCGCACCCTGCCGCTTCGGGTGGAGGCGGTGCGCCAGTTGAAGCGGCGACGGACCATGATCATGGCCGGGATCCTGGCCGCGCTGCCGCTGATCCTGATCGCCGCCTTCGCGATCGGGGGCTCGCCGGACGGCGGCGACAACGACCGCATCACCCTCATGGACACGGCCACCGCATCGGGCGCCAACTTCGCGGCCACCTGCCTGTTCGCTTCGGCGGGCTTCCTGCTGGTCGTTCCGGTGGCCCTGTTCCACGGCGATACGGTGGCTTCCGAAGCCAACTGGTCCTCGCTGCGCTATCTGCTGGCCGCGCCCGTGCCCCGTACCCGTCTGCTGTGGTCCAAGTTGGCGGTCGCGCTCGGCTTCAGTGCGGCGGCGATGGTGATGCTCCCGGTGATCGCCCTGGCGACGGGGACCCTCGCCTACGGTTGGGGGCCGCTGAAGCTGCCCACCGGGGGTTCGCTCGACGCCGCGGAGACGCTGCCCCGACTGGCGCTGGTCGTGGCGTTCATCTTCGTCTCCCAACTGGTCACCGCAGGGCTCGCGTTTTGGCTGTCCACCAAGACCGATGCCCCGCTGGGAGCGGTCGGTGGGGCCGTGGGCCTCACCATCGTCGGCAATGTGCTGGATGCGGTGACCGCACTCGGCTCCTGGCGTGACGTGCTGCCCGCGCACTGGCAGTTCGCCTGGATAGACGCACTGCAACCCCAGTTGGAGTGGAGCGGCATGGTGAAGGGCGCGGCTGTTTCCGTGAGTTATGCGCTCGTGCTCTTCGCGCTCGCCTTCCGCAACTTCTCCCGCAAGGACATCGTGTCCTGACCGACCCGCGGCAGCCCCCTGCCGCCCGTCGCAACGAGCCGCCCCTCGGACATACGAGGGGCGGCTTTGTTGCACACTGCGTACAGCTTTCGGGCCGGTGACGGCCGTCTCGCCGCGGTCGGCAGGCGGTTCCGCGGGGTGGTGCCCCGGTCGTTGCGGTGCTCCCTCCGTTGCCGCATCGAGACGGTTCCGCAACACCTTCGCCGGGTCCGAACCGCCCCACGGGACGTCACATCCCCAAGCGCCGACCACACGGGGGAGATCCGGATGAAGCCCGGCACAGTCCAGTCCGGCAGCATCAACACCAGCACAAGGGCGGGCGTACGCAGAAGGACCTATCGAGGTGCGGTGGCCGTACTCCTCGCCGGTGGGGTGCTGCTGACAGCCGCGTGCAGCGACGGCGGGGACGGCGGACGCAACTCCACCTACGACGCGTCCGACGAACGCGAGCGACGCGAGGGCCAAGGCGCCGCACAGAGGAACCCGACGGCTGCTCCACCGCCGGCCGCACCGCCCGCCGCGGGCCGGAAGAGCGGCCAGGACGGTCAGGACGGCCGGGACGGTCAGAACGGCTTGAGCCAGGGCGACACCGCCGAGAAGTTCAAGCCCCCGGCCGACTACCTCTCCACGTTCGCCCTCGACGTGGACACCGCCTCGTACGGATACGCCCGCCGCACCCTGGAGAACGGACAACGCCCGAGGCCCGGGGACGTCCGGCCCGAGGAGTTCATCAACAGCTTTCGACAGGACTATCCGCAGCCCTCGGGCAACGGCTTCTCCGTGACCCTCGACGGCGCCCGTCCCACCGCGGCCGAGGGCGAGATCCGGGGCGAGATCGGCGGACAGGAAGCCGTCCACGGAGACTGGTCCCTGGTGCGCGTCGGACTCGCCGCCCGCGCGAGCGACCGCTCGGCCGAACGCCCGCCCGCCGCGCTCACCTTCGTCATCGACATCTCCGGTTCGATGGCCGGCGAGGGACGGCTCGACCTGGTACGGGAGTCCCTGCGGGTGCTCGCCGACGAACTGCGCGACGACGACTCCATCGCCGTGGTGACCTTCAGCGCCAAGGCCGAGACCCGGCTGGCCATGACCCGGCTCAAGGGCAATCGCGACCGCATCCGCGACGTCATCGACGATCTGCGGCCCACCGACTCCACCCATCTCTCCGCGGGTGTGCGCACCGGCTACGCGGAGGCCGTCGAAGGCAAGCGCAGCGGTGCCACCAACCGGGTCGTCCTCCTCTCCGACGCCCTCGCCAACACGGGGGAGACCGACGCCGACCGCATCCTCGACCAGATCGCCGACGCCCGGCGCGAACACGGCATCACCCTCTTCGGTGTGGGAGTCGGCAGCCAGTACGGAGACGCCCTGATGGAGCGGCTCACCAACAAGGGCGACGGCCACACCACCTATGTGTCCAGCGAAGATCAGGCCCGTACGGTCTTCCGCGACCAACTGCCCTCCCACGTGGAACTGCGGGCCCGCGACGCCAAGGCCCAGGTGGTGTTCGACCAGCAGAACGTGCAGCAGTTCCGGCTGATCGGCTACGAGAACCGGGCTGTCGCCGACGAGGACTTCCGCAACGACGGGGTGGACGGCGGTGAGGTGGGGCCGGGGCACACGGTGACGGCGCTGTACGCCGTCAAGCTCAAGGAGGGAGCGCGGGGCCATGTGGCCACGGCGACCGTCCGCTGGCTCGACCCCAAGACCCGCGCCCCGTATGAGAAGTCGGGCTCGATCGAGGTCAGCGCCCTCGACGGCTCGCTCTGGCAGGGTGCGTCGAAACGGTTTCAGGTCACCGCGGTCGCCGCCTACTTCGCCGAGGCCCTGCGCGGGGGCTCGCTGCCGGGTGCCCCGGGCTGGGGGGAGTTGGAGCAGCGGGCGACGACGCTCGCCGATTCCACCGAGGACGAAGCCGTGGCCGATCTGGCGGAGACGATCCGCCAGGCGCGGCGCCTCACCAACTGAAACGACCAGACCGAAACGGTCAGACTGAATCCGCTCGACTGAGCCGCTCGACTCAAACCGCTCGACTGAACCGCCCGAAATGAAACCGCCCGCCCGAAACCGGCAGACTGTACTGGCCGACTCGAACCGGTCGTCCGAACCGACCGACGGTCGCCCTTCCCCGGCTGGTGGGGAGGGGCGGACCGGGCCAACGGCGGCAGCGGTTAGCATCGGTGCAGCCACCAGGATCGGAGAGTACGACTGTGCGTCAGCTACGCGTGGGCGTCGCCATTTTGACCATGGGCAACAGGCCGGCGGAGCTCGCCGCCCTCCTCGAATCCGTGGCCGCCCAAGACCTCGCCGCCACCCGGATCGTCGTGGTGGCGAACGGCGTGGCACCGCCGCCGCTGCCGGATTCGGTCACCTGTGTCGCACTGCCCGAGAACGCCGGTGTGACCGGAGGGCGCAACGCGGCCCTCGCCCGGCTCAAGGAGTTCGGCGATGTGGACATCGTCGTCGACCTCGACGACGACGGGCTGTTGATCAGCACGGACGTCTTCAGCCGACTGGTGGCGGCCTTCGCCGACGACCCCCGGTTGGGCGTCGTCAGCTTCCGTATCGCCGACGAGCGCAATCGCACCCAGCGCCGTCATGTGCCGCGACTGCGCGCGTCGGACCCGATGCGCGGTGGCTACGTCACGACCTTCCTCGGCGGCGGCCACGGACTGTCGATGCCGATGCTCGACGAGATCGGCGGCTGGCCGGATGAGTTCTTCTACGCCCACGAGGAGACGGACCTGGCCTGGCGCGCCCTGGATGCGGACTGGAAGGTGCTGTACGAGCCGCAGCTCGTGCTCCAGCACCCCTGGACCGCGCCCACCCGGCACGCCGTCTACCACCGGATGATCGCCAGGAACCGGGTCTGGCTGGCCAAGCGCCATCTACCGGCCCTGCTGGTGCCCACCTACCTCGGGGTCTGGACGGCCCTGACCCTCGTGCGGAGCCGTTCGCTGTCGGGACTCCGCCCGTGGTTCGCGGGGTTCGCCGAAGGAGTGCGGACACCGTGCGGTCGGCGCAGGCCGATGCGCTGGCGCACGGTGTGGCGGATGACGACGCTCGGGCGACCCCCGGTCATCTAGTTCCGATGAGACGCAGTTCACCCTCGGGCCGGCCTGCACGGATTCGGATGCCCGATGATGGAACACATGTCGCACGGCATCTCCGTGCCCGGGCCGCCAACGCGCCCCGGGCCCCCTCATCTGCTCGGCCTGACCGAACCGGCTGACCGTCCCCGCACCATGACCGAGAACTTCTGGGCAGGGCTGCTGGAGTCCGGCTGGGCGGCACGGCTGCGATCCGGGGACGGCCGGACGCGATTCCGGTTGCACTACTACGGAGAGTTGTTCGACGGGCTGATCGTCGGTGACGACTTGCCCGCCCTGGTGTACGCGGTCCCCGAGTCCGGGCAGCAGATCCTGCTGTTCGACGGCGCGGTGCACGGCTACGACGCGATGTTCTGTGACACCTGGGACGGTGACGGGCTGCGCACCCGCCGTGCCGACCGGGTGTATGTCGATGCCGATGGCGAGGACACCTTCGAGCTGGTGGTCTGGGTCGGCTACAACATCGACTGGGAGGACGAGCGAGAGTCCTTCGTGGACGCTGACGATCCCGACTCCGTCACGCTCGTTGATGGTCGTCGTCTTCCGTTCGAGATCGCTCGGCACGCCGCCTTCGACGCCATCTCGATCACCGCCACCAATGCGCGGGGCCGGGCCACCGACGCCGTGTCGGAGGAGCTGGCCTGAGCAGTTCCCCTCTTGGTCATCCGGCGGAACAGACACCCTGTCGACCAACGCCCGTGCGGCGGGGTCGACAGGGCGAACACTGCCTGCTGCGGCACGAGCAAGCGGGCGGCCCCGGCCCGAGGGGCCGCGCCGAGCGGGCCTGCCGGCGGCCGGATCTGACCTAGTCCGGCATCAGGGCGACGCCCTCGTACGCCAACCACTGGGCGAAGCCGTGCAGCCCACGGGCGAGTTCGGTGCGCGGCGCCCACCCCGGGGGCCGGCTGCCGTCCGTCAGCAGGGCACGGTTCCTGTCCACCGGGCGGGCCGCCGAAGGGGACGCCTCCTCGATGGGCACCGGGCGCACCGCACGGTGCACCGTCCGGGCGACCTCGGCCACCGTGACGGGTGGACCCGCGAGGCTGAGCACGCTCTGGCCCGGTGGGGTGCGCAGTACGCGGGAGAGCGCATCGGCCAGATCGCTCACGTACAGCGGATGCAGCGCATCGTCCGGGGCTTTGACGTACAGGCTCTGGCTGCGCAGTGCGTCCCACACCAGACGGCCGATGAGGGTGTGCCGGGAACAGCCGGGGCCGTAGAGGTCACCCGCGCGCAGGGTGTAGCTGATCGGCGGTGTGCCGCCGTCGTGCGTACCGCCGAGGCGGATGGTCGCCGTCGCTTCGGTGTCCCGCAGGCCCCTGAGGTCGATGACGGCGTCGAAGGGGGAGTGGTCATCGGCCGGTTCCACCGGCACCACGGGGTGGCCGCGGTCCGCCAGCCCTCGTAGGACGTGTTCTCCGACGGGCGTTGCCGAGCCGACGACACCCAGTGCCTTCACCCCCGGGTCCCCTTCCGTCGGGGAGTCGGTTCCCAACGATCCGGGGGAGTCCCGTTGGGAAGGGTTCCGCACTGCGGATGCTCGGGTCGCCTCCTCGGACGGCCCCGGGCGGCGACGCGTACGGCGACGGGCGATCTCCTCGGCCTTCTCCCGGCCCGCTGCGAGTCCTTGGGTCGCGGCCTTGGCGAGCGCGTCCCGGCGTTCGGCGATCCGGTCCTCGGACGAGGTGTGGCTGATGCCGCCGGGACCGATCGTCGCGAGCGACTCGGCGAGGACGAGCGGATCGGGCGCGCAGTCCGACGGCCGGTTCAGGTCCGCCAGCCGTGCAGAGCCGTGGAGTCCCATCGCATAGGCGGTCAGCCAGGTCCCGCGGCTGTCGGCGTCCGATCCGTGCCCGCCGGCCTGGTGCAACACCTCTGCGGGCACCCCGCGCCCCTCCAGATAGGTCTCGCACTCCAGGTGCAACCAGCGCCGCGGGCCCGGCCCGACGATCCGCACCGCGCACTGGGCGACGCCGTTCTTGAAGAAGGGCACCATGTCCAACCCGGTCAGTCTTGAGCCCTCGTCGCCCACCGGGTCCGACGGGAGGAAGCAGACCGATCTGCGCGGGCCCCGGAAGGCGTTGCCCGAGATGCTGCCGCGGTCCTCGTGCTCCGCGAGGTTGGGCACGGAGACGTATCGGGGCACGTCGTGCTCCCGTAAGTAGCGGTACATCAGGATGTCATCGGGCCACGCACCCAGGCGTGAGCGGCCGTAGGTGACGAACCCCTCCGCGATCGGCCGCGGCAGGACGATCGCCACACAGGGGAAGTACTCGTTGACCGCGCCGACCCAGCGCGCACCCGTCATCGCACCCCAGCGGACCGCTGCTCCGTTGCGCGAGTCCCAGAGCGCGAACAGCGCGAGCGCCGCATCGGGCATCGCCTTGATCGCCAGACGCACCCGCTCGAAGAAGTTTTCGGACAACATCATGTCGTCTTGGATCACCAACTGGTGCGTGGCGTCCTCCTCGATGGAGGACCAGGCGGCCAGTGCCGTGCGCAGGACGGAAGGCGTGCCGGTCGGGTCCGGGTCCATCACCACCCGTAACGCCCCCGGAGGCGCTGTCAAGGCCAGTTTCTCTGCGGCTTCACGGCGTTTCGGGTGGGTCATCACCACACCGCTCAACCGGGGTGACGTCACAAGCCCTCCATAGGTCCAGTTGTCGTTCATGGCGACCCTCGGCCGCCGAATCCGGACAGTACGGCGGGGGTTTCCGGGCCGCAAGAGTGCCGAAAAGGCACTCTGGCACGCCGTGCAGGGGGGACAGATGCTGATCACACGTACCGAGTCCGAGAGTCGACCCCCGGAGGCGAATACATGACCGCAGGAGTGAATGGAGCCGGAGCCGGCCAGGCTACGGCGGCTGTGGAGCCCGTCCTGTCCCGACTGGAGAAGCTGCGCGACGCGCGGGTGGTCGTGACCGGTGGCGGTGGACTCGTCGGCAGCCGCCTCACGGCCCTTTTACACCGGGCGGGTGCGCACGTCACCGTACTGGACCGCATGGACGCCTACCCCGACTCCGCCCACGAGCTGTTCGGAACCGCCGGCACCGGCGCTGAGTTGATCATCGGCGACATCACGGACCGTCAGGCCGTGCGAAGACTCTTCCGGGGGGCGGACTTCGTGGTGCACGCCGCCGCCTACGCCGATGTCGCCGCTTGCACCCGAAGGCCCGATATCGCCTTCCAGGCCAATGTCCAGGGCTCCGAAGTGGTCCTCGAAGAGGCCGCCGCGTCCCGGGTGCGCCGATTGGTCCTGGTCTCCTCGGCCTCCGTCTACGGAGACGGCGCACCGGGCGTCGAGGGCCCGCAGATGTTCAGCGAGGACCAGACGCCCTTCCCGCTCTCCGTCTACGCCAACTCCAAGCTCTGGGCCGAGCACCAGACCCGGCTGCTCCTCGGCGGGGAGACCTCGACCGAGTACGCGATCGTGCGGTACTTCTCGGTCTACGGCGACCCCCAGGTCCCCAAGCCGGGCAGCCACTCCTGGATGGTGGCCTGGCTCGCCATGCACGCCCGCCTCGGACTGCCCATGCGCCTCAACGGCGGCGGCGTCCAGGTCCGCGACCTCGTCCATGTCGAAGACATCGCCGAAGCGACCGCACTGGCGCTGATCGAGGAGCGGATGGCCGGGGCGACCGTGAACATCGGCACGGGCACCCCCACCTCGGTGCGCGCGGTCGCCGAGTTGATCGCCCCGCACTTCCCGGGGTCGCAGTGCATCACAACGCCCCGCCCGGACGGCGACCCGCTGGGCGGATACGCCTCCACCGAACGCGCCCGCGAACTGCTGCGCTGGCAGGCCCGCATCCCCGTCGACGAAGGCGTCGAGCGCTATGTGAAATGGCTGACCGCCACGCCGTACGCCGTGCCGCGCTGGCTCTCCGAGGCCGCCGCATGACAGCCTGCTGCCCGGCGACCGGCGGGAGCGGGGCGACCCGCCGGCGTGCCGCATCAGCCACCCCCACGACCAGCCCCATGAGCGGGACCGCCAGTGGGTCCGTCGCCAGTGCGACCGCCTGCTGCGACAGGCGATCCGGTAGCCCCGGGCCCGGCGTGAAGGTCGCGGGCGCCGGACCCCGCCGCGGTCCGGAGAGTGACGCAGCGATGAGTTACGTCGGGTCCTACATCTGGTCGCTGCGCCAACAGGTCGGCGCCCGCACCCTCCTCGTCCCCGGGGCGCAGGTGCTGCTGCTGGACGCGCAGGGGCGGGCACTGTTCCAGCAGCGCGCCGACACGGGCGTGTGGGAACTGCCGGCGGGTGCCTGCGAGGAGGGCGGCGACTTCCTCGACGCGGCGGTGCGCGAGGTGGCGGAGGAGACCGGGCTCCGGGTGGCGCGGGACGATCTGGACGCCTTCGGCTCACTGTCCGACCCGGGAGTCCACACGCTCACCTATCCCAACGGTGACGTCACCCACTGCTTCGCCCTCTGCTTCGTCACCCACGCCTGGTCGGGGCGGCTGGCGCCTGGCCCGGACGAGGTGCGCCGTGCGGAGTTCCGCGAACTGACCGACCTCCCCGCCCCGCTGCACCCGCCGACGGCCGTCGTCCTCGGCATGTACGCCGAGTTCCTCCGCACGGGAAGGTTCCAGGCACGGTGAGCGCGCAGCACCCCACCGGACCGACCAGCTCTGTCGGTCCGGTGGATCCGACGGGCCCGGTCGGTGCCCTCGGCTCCCCTGGGGCCGTACGCGTCGACGTGCCCTGCCGCGCCTGTCTCTCCGGTGAGGATCTGGACTGGTTGGGCGGGCGTTCGGTGAGCGTGGCACTGGACCTACCGACCCGGGTGGAGATATCCGCCCTGGCCGCACCGTCCGACGCTCCCCCCGAGGGGTGGGCAGCCGAGGTCTGGGGGTTCCTCAGACAGCGGCTGCCGGGACTCGCCGAGCACCCACCGGCCGTGACCTCCCACAGCGAGGCACCGTCAGCCAGCGGACTGTCCTCGTCGACGGCGCTGATCGTGGGCCTGTTCCGGGTGTTCACCGACGCCGGCCATCCACCGGGCCGGCTGCCTGACCGGGTGCTGGCCCAGTGGGCGTACGAGTTCGAGTTCGCCGTCTTCAACGGCGGCGGCATGGACCACCTCGCCGTGGTGGAGGGCGGGGCCCTGCTGCTGGAGGGCAGGGAGGTCGGCCTGCCGGAGGTCAAGGAGCGCGCGGAGTTCCCCGCCGACTGGTCCGTGGTCGTCGTGGACTCCGGCACCCGCAAGCACACCGGTGGCCACATCCGTACCGTACGGGCTCAACTCGCTGGCGGTGACGCCGATCTCGCCGCGTACATGCGCATTGCGGACGAGGCGTCGGGTGCGGTGTGGGAGGGGATGCGGGCGCACGATCATCAGGCGGTCGGGGCGGCGATGAGCAGGGCTCATGAGGCCATGCGCGACCACCAGCGGATGTCGACCCCACTGCTGGAGGAACTGCGCACCACGGCCGCGCGTGCCGTGGGGCTGCCGCTGAAGGTGAGCGGGGCCGGCGGCGGCGGGTCGCTCGTCGGCGTCTGTCCGCAGGTCGACGCGCCCGACATGGCACGGGCTCTGCGGATGGCGTTGCGCAGCGACCACCCGCAGGCCCGGGTGCTGGTGACGAGCGCTGCGCCGGGGCGGAGCGCCGCCCCCGTGCGGGCGGTCAACACCGTCTGAATGCAACGACCGCCCGAACACAACGACCGCCGAACACAACGACAGACCGTCTGAACGCAACGACCGTCCCTCGGGACACCACGTCCGTCTGAACGCAACGACCGTCCGTCTGAACACGACGACAAGGGGCCGGTCGACCGCACCCGCGCGGTCGACCGGCCCCTTCGTGCTGTCGGATCCTTCCCCCGAGGTGCCCGGGGGCGAGACCGCGAGCCTCGCCCGGCTGTCTTCGCTCAGCCGGATGAACGCATCGCCGCCCCGCCCTCCCGGGCCGGCTCAGATGAACGGGTCGTAGTCCGTCCCCAACTCCCGCCCCTCACCCTGTGCGATGCGATCCATCTCCAGGTTGGAGAGGTGGCGCGCGCAGTGGAAGCGGCAGTCCCGCTCGGGATCGACCATGCCCCGGTCGGACTTCTTCCAGATCTCGGCGAGGTCCTCGGTGACGGCGTCGCCGATCCGCGCCAGCGGGTTGCCCCGGTGGTACGAGCACACGTAGACGCCCGACGGCGTGATGAGCGTGCGCAACTCGGCCACCTTGCAACGGTGGTAGTCCTTCGGCTGCACGGGCCCCACATGGGTGCGCAGCGCCGTCAGCGTCGAGGAGTTGATCAGCTGGAAGGTGTCGCTCTCCAGCCGGGCGGCCTTCTCCAACTGGCGGTCGACGGAGTCCAGGATGTCCTCGGGCACCTGGATGATGTGGTGGTCGTCGTCGAACATGGCCTTGGTCTCGAAGTAGTCGCACCCGATGTCGTGGGCGAGTTCCGCGGCCTGGAGCACCTCGTTGTGGTTGCTCACGGTGGTGCCGTCCGACAGCCGTCGGGACATCACCAGGAACGAGTACCCGAGAGCCCCCTGCTTGGCCCCGGCGAGCAGCCGCATATTGCCGACCACCTTGTCGAAGACGCTGCGCCCCTTGCGGTCGGGGCGGAAGATCCCGTACGTCTCGGGGGTGCCGGCGTCCATGGACACCCGCACCCAACTGGCGTACTCGGCGAGTTCGTCGAGGTTCTGCGCGATCATGGTGCCGTTGGTGACGACCCCGATGGCCAGCCCCGCTTCCCCGAGCACCTTCAGCACATTGCGGGTGCCGCGGTGTGCGAGCGGTTCGCCGCCGCCGATGAGGACCACCGCACGCACCGAGAGGTCGACCAACTCTTGGGCGAGGGCCGCCAGTCGCTCCGGCGTGAACCGGCCCTGGTTGAGTAACTTTCCGCTGATGCACTCGGGGCAGGCCAGGTCGCAGAAAGTGGTCGGATCGAGGTCAACCACCAGAGGGGCGCTGGAGGTGCCTCCGGTGGCTGCTTCCACAACCCTCGGCCACCCCGAGGGTTGGTACAGCTTGGACACCAGGTCCAGGCGGTCTGACGTCACGATGAATCTCCTCGTGGTCGTGGAACGGTTGAACGGTGGTTCGCAGGTGGGGGTGGATTGCCGGTGGCCCCGACGGGGCCGTGGGCCGGAGGGCGGGAGGGGGACGACTGCTCGGTCTCCGTGGACACCGGTACGAGTACGGGACCGGGGGAGGGGCAGCCGTACGGGGACGCGATGGGGTGACGGTTGCGTTCCGGGGCACGGCTGGAGGGCCACCGGGCGGGATGGTGGTCACCCCGCCCGGCGGCCGTCCGGCCTTCCCCACGTCCCGTTGCCGCGGTCCGGCGCGACGGTTGCCGGCACTCACCCGGGGGCGGTGCTCCAACCGGGGCGGCACCCCCGCGGGACGATCCGCCGCGGTCGACCGCACCCGGGCACACGGCGCGGAGCCGAGCCGTCACGGTGGACGGCACCGCGCTCCACACCAGTGATCACCGGTCGCCCGACGCTCCGGCCCGCTCCACCACCGCTGCGTGCTCGCTCACCCCTTGATGGCGCCGACGGTCAACCCGGCGGCGATCTTGCGCTGCACGAACAGGAAGAAGACCACCACGGGCAGCGCGGTGAGCGTCGCCCCGGCCATCATTCCGCCGTAGTCGGTGCCGAACCCGGTCTGGAAGGACACCAGCCAGATGCTGAGCGTCTGCTTCTCCGGACTCGACAGCAGCACGTACACGAGGACGTACTCGTTCCACGCCTGGATCATGGCGAAGATCGAGGTGGCGACCAGGCCCGGCGCGAGCAGCGGCAGGATCACCCGCCGGAACGCGCCGAGCCTGGTACACCCGTCGACCATCGCCGCCTCCTCCAACTCCACCGGGATGCCCGCGATGAAGCCGCGCAGCAGCCAGATGGTGAACGGCAGCATGAAGACCAGATAGGTGAGGATCACACCGGTCAGGGTGTCCGTCATTCCGGCGTCGTTGACCAGGAGGTAGACCGGAATGACCAACGCCGCCAGCGGAATCATCTGGACGCCCAGGATCACCACGACGAACGCCTTGCGTCCCGCGAACCGGAACCTGGCCAGGGCGAAGGCGGCGAGGGTGCCGATCACCAGCGAGACCAGGACCGTGCCCAGTCCGATGAGCACGCTGGAGCGGACGTTGGGCCAGAACGTCTCCGTCCCCATCGCCCGAGCGAAGTTGTCCAGGGTGAATCCGTTGGGCCAGAACACCGGTGGATTGCTGAGCACGTCGGACGCCGGCCGGAACGCGGTCAGGACCATCCAGTAGACGGGGAAGCCGATCACCGCCGCGACCAGCAACCCCAGGACGTTGTCCCGGCGCCGCACCCGGCGTACTCCGTTCCTGCGCCGTACGCGGCTCACTCGACCTCTCCCATGCGAAGCATCTGACGTAGATAGACGACGGATCCGGCGAGGAGCAGCAGCACGGTCACGACGGCGATGGCCGCGCCGGCGCTGTAGCGGTTGACCGCGAACGACTCGATGAAGGAGTAGATGCCCAGGAGGTAGTACTCCCGCTCCGGTTGACCACCGCGCATCAGCCAGATCTGGTTGAAGACCCCGAAGTTCCAGATGGACATCAGGGTCGTGACCATCACAAAGCTGGGCTTGATCACGGGGAAGGTGATGTGCCGCAGCATCTGCGAGCCCTGCACCCCGTCGATGACCGCGGCCTCCTCCAACTCCTGCGGGATCTGCATGAGTGCCGCATGAAGGGTGATGGTGGCGAAGGGCAGCGCTCCCCAAATCACCACGCCCGCGATGACGGCGAATCCCTGCCAGGGGTCGGTGAACCAGTTGTGCTTGCTGAAGTCCATCATCGGCAGTTGGCTCAGCACCCAGTTCGCGACCCCGTAGTCGGCGTCGAAGAGCCAGCGGAAGACGGCGGCGGCCACCATGACGGGCATGGCCCAGACCGCGACCAGTACCGAGGCCATGACCAGTCGCACCCAGGTCGACACCCGCCGCATCAGCAGGGCGATGGCGAGGGAGATCGCCATGGTCAGCGTGGTGCACACGACGGTGAATGCGGCGGTCCGTGCGACGACCACCCAGAAGAACTCATCGCTGAGGATGGCCTGGAACTGCTCCAAGCCGACCCATGGCGGGGTCGCGCCGCTGAACAACTCCTTGCGGGTCATGTCCTGGAACGACAGCAGGAGCATGTCGACCAGGGGGTAGCCGAGCACGACGACCAGGGAGAGCAGTGCCGGCGCGATCAGGAGGTACGGCAGCAACGGCGTGCGCCTACGGGTGGGCCGCGCCCCCTTGTCGCCCGCCGGGCGGGGTCGGTCGCTGCCGTTCGCCGAGTGGTCCCCGGGTCTTCGCTGCTGGCCGGGCAGGTTCGGCCGATCGGCCGAGTTGCTCCGGACAGGGGCCCCGCTCCGCCGTCGCGTGCCGTCGTCCGTCGGAGGTTGCGCGGCCGACGGCGTTGCATCAGCGCTCATTGATCACCGCGTCGATCCTGCGGTCCGCCTCCTTGGTGGCCTTCTCCACCGAGTCCTTGCCGGTGGCGATCCGCTCCAGCATCTCGGGGAGGATGTTGGACTTCTCGACCGACGTCCAACCGGGCGCCTGCGGGGTGATCCAACCGCGCTCGGCCGCCTTGGCCGCCGGGCCGTTGATGCCGTCCGCGGGCACGTCCTTCAGCTGGACCGTGTTGTTGGGAAGGGTGTTGGCCGCGATCAACTGGCGCTGGGACTCGCTGTCGGTGAAGATCTTTATCCAATCCGCGGCCAGTTCCTGGTTGCGGGACTTGGCGGGGATCGCGAGGGTGGAGCCGCCGAGGAATGGCGGCAGCGGACCGCCGGACGGTCCGGGGAAGGTGAAGGTGGCGAGCTTTCCCTTGAGGGCCGGGTTTCCACCGGA
Source organism: Streptomyces sp. NPDC005963 (assembly GCF_040638655.1). Classification (NCBI taxonomy): domain Bacteria; kingdom Bacillati; phylum Actinomycetota; class Actinomycetes; order Kitasatosporales; family Streptomycetaceae; genus Streptomyces; species Streptomyces sp. NPDC005963. The sequence continues at coordinate 58,821 of NZ_JBEXVD010000028.1, forward strand.
ACGGCTGTCGGCGGACGCCTGTGCCTCCCAGGTGTTGCCGTAGAAGACGCCCACCTTGCCCTGGCCGATCACGGCGGGCTGGTCGCCGTTGTCCTTGGCCCGGTCTCCCACGTAGTAGGTGTCGAGGAGTTCCTTCCACTGGGTGAGCCCCTCGATCGACTTGGGCGAGGACAGGGCCCCCTTCCAGGTGCCGTCGGTCTTCACGGCCATCTCGCCGCCGGCGTCCTTGAGGAAGGCCATCGCCGCCGACCAGTACCGACCGGGCAGGTAGAGGGCGGAGAAGTTGGGGTCCTTGCTGCCGAACTTCGCCTTCAACTTGTCCAGGGCCGTGATGAGCTCGGGGAAGGTCTCTGGTGGGGCGGTGACTCCTGCCTGGCTGAAGTAGTCGGTGCGGTAGACGCCGATCCGGGCGCCCGCGTAGTACGGCACGCAGTAGGTCTTGCCTTCGGACTGACACGCTTCCGACAGTGCGTCGAGCCAGGTGTCGGAGGCGTCGAACTTTTTGGCGTCAAGGGGGATGAAAGCGCCGTTGAGGATGTAGTTGGCCGTTTCGCTGTTGCCCATTTCGACGACATCGGGGGTGTCGCGGCCGGCGAGTACGGCGTCGAGCTTCTGGTTCTTGCTGGGCCACTGCTGGTACTGGATCTCCACGTCGACGCCGGGGTGCTTCTTGTTGAAGCGCTCATTGGCCGACTTCACCATGCCGGGCCAGCTCTCCCGGGCGTCCACGGCGAGCCAGACCGTCAGCTTGCCCCCGCCCGACGCATCGTTCGAGTCGTCGGACGAACCGCATGCCGCGGTCCCGAGTAACAGGAGAGTTCCCAGGTAAGCGGACCAACGAAGCCTTTTGGGTGTCATGGTTTTCCTCCGTGGGGGGCGGCGAGCGACCGTCACTAACTACCCGGGAGAAACAGGCTTCTCCTCCTGCTCGGATCTTTCGGCTCGAAGAGATCGGTTATCGGTCTGGTCCTCCGACGTGCGCAAACGTCATGGTCAGGCGCTGATCTCGGGCAATGGCCGGAACTTTCGCTTCCGGTGGCCTATACCTTTGGCTCAAAGACTGCGCTGCGCAATCAAGTGCTTCTTGACGGTGATCCATTCGTGGCCCAAGTTTGCCTCTGCGTCTCCCGCGACCCCTACCGAAGGGTGAGTACGTGACCGAGCAGAGCGACTCCGCTACGGCTCTCAACACCGGTTTGACCAGCACCGCCGACTCCAGACCCTTACGGGTCAACGCCTGGAACGGCTGGGACCCGCTGCGGCACGTCATCGTCGGACGGGCCGAAGGCACCGTGGTCCAGGCTCCCGAGCACGCGGTGCGCCGCGACTACCCCGATGACGGATTTCCCCTCGGCACCTACGGCCCGATGCCGGCCGAAATGGTCGCCGAAGCGGACGAACAGCTCGACAACTTCGCCAAACTCCTGTCGGACCGCGGCATCCGGGTGGACCGCCCCACCCCCATCGACTTCACCCAGCAGGTCTCCACCCCCGAGTGGAGCCATGACTCGATGTTCGGCTGCATGCCGCCGAGGGACCTCCTGCTGACCGTGGGCAACGAGGTCCTCGAAGCCACCATGTCGTACCGCAGCCGCTGGTTCGAGTACCTCTGCTACCGGCCGGTGCTCCAGAACCTGTTCGAAGGCGACAGCAAGATGCGGTGGGAGGCGGCACCCAAGCCGCGACTCACCGACGAGTCCTTCAAGCCCGGGTTCTGGGACGAGTTCAACGGTCAGAGCACCGAGGAGCAGTTGGCCCGGGTCCGCAACTACGACCTGGTCCTCACCGAGGCCGAACCGCTCTTCGACGCGGCCGACGTCGCCCGCTTCGGCAAGGACCTCTTCGTCCAACTCTCCTTCGTCACGAACCGCAGCGGCTACGACTGGCTCAAGCGCCACTTCCCCGACCACCGGGTCCACGCGGTGACCTCCACCAACACCCATCCGCTGCACATCGACTCCACCTGGGTCCCGCTGCGACCGGGTCTGGTCCTGCACTGCGGCGAGCGGCTCGCGGACGCCGAACTCATGGAGTTCTTCAAGCTCAACGACTGGGAGGTCATCGAGGCGGTGCAGCCCGCCAGTTGGGACCACCCGCCCAAGCTGTCCTTCTGCAGTCCGTGGCTCGCCGCGAACATGCTCAACCTGGATCAGAACACGCTCTGCATCGAGGAGAAGGAGGAGCGCCTCTCCGAGCAGCTGTCCTCCTACGGCTTCGAGATCGTGCCCGTCCCGTTCCGTGCGGTCGGCCCCTTCGGCGGCGGACTGCACTGCTCCACGGTGGACATCGAGCGCGAAGGCGGCCTGGAGGACTACTTCCCCCGCCGGTACGGACGGTTCTGACCGGTCGGTACGGACGGTTCTGACCCTCGGTACTGATGGTTCTGGCCGTCGGTACGGGTCGTTCCGAACCGACGGTCAGAGCGTCGGTACGCAGAGGATCGCGCTGTTCCGCCGTTCGCGGCGGCCGGCACGACGATGACACGGGGTGACGCCCCTTCCCGGGCGCCGGAGCCGTCGAACCGACCGGATGCGCATCCGATCGGGAACCGGCCGCCGTGACGGACGCGGCCGTAGGGATCTTCCCCGCCCTGCCCCCCCCTACGGCCGCATCCGGATGACCGGCGAACACGTCGGCTCCGTAGCGCAGGACACCACACCCGGAGCGTGGAGAGATGACAGCGATCAGGGGAGTCGTCTTCGACTTCTACGGAACCCTGGTGCGGATGGTCCCGCCGTTGCCCCCCGACCACCGTTCCATCTTCGACCGACGCGGACTGGTGGAAGCGGGGCGCCGCTGGGGGGACCAGTGGTCCGTGGGACCGGGGGAGGGCGAGGAACACCGGGCCCACTCCGGGAGCGAACAGGCGTACACCGCCTGGGAACGGGACCGGCTCAGCGCGCGGGCCCGGGCCTGCGGGGTGCCCGGCGACCAGCTGGAGGAACTGGTCGCCGAGATCGACGCGGCGATGAAGGACCTTCGGCTCGCCCTGTTCGACGACGTGCTGGGGCTCCTGACCGAGCTGCGCAGCAGGGGAGTGCTGGTGGCGGTCTGCTCCAACTGGTACTGGCACCTGGACCGGTCGCTTGCGGACGTCGGCCTGACGGAGTTGATCGACGTGTCGGTCAGCTCCGCCCGGGCCGGCGCCCGCAAGCCCCATCCGCTGATCTATCGCACGGTGTTGGACCGTTGCGGACTGGCACCCGAGGAGACCGTGTTCGTCGGCGACGTCTGGCGCCCGGACGTGGAGGGGCCCTTGGCGGAGGGGATGCGCGCGGTGCACCTGTGGCGCGCGGACCGGGCGGTCGACGGCCAGGCCCCGCCGCTGGTTGCGGGAGCCGCCCGGATCGCCGAACTGACCGAACTCACCGCGCTGCTGTGGCCCGCACCCGCAACCGATCCAGCACGTTCCGGGTGACGCGCACGACCCCCGCATCCGTCTCCCGTCCACACACCACGGGCCAGTCGGTGGTACCGGCCGTGAACACCGTTCCGCCGGCCGTGTACACCCCCATGGTGGCGGCCCGCGGGCTGGTGACGCCGGGCTCGCGCACCACGCAGTTCCAATGTCCGGGCTTGAAGCGATGAAAATCGTCGTGCGTCGGATTCAAGAGGTGGATCCCCAGAATGAGGAAGGAATCCGGAGTGCCGTCCACACCATTGGCCCGAGCCACTCCTTCGGCGTCGTAGGTGAATGCGGCGCCATCACATTCATATCCGATCAGAGGTGTTCCGGCCCCCAGACAATCCTGAACCCCGTCTCCGGAGCCGTCCCGTAGTCCGGTGCCCTCGTACACCCAGTGGTCCGCATGTTGTACGGAGTATCCGTTGCGGGGGCGATCGCCGGGCCAGGTGCCGTCCGAGGTCGCCCACATGCCGCCGTTGCGGAAACTCACACCGGTCAGGGAATTCTCCGGCAGACCGACCCCTTCGGGTGCCGGCGTCCACCATTGATCGGTGGCCGGTAGATGGGGGTACTCCGCTCCCACATGGTGGTCCGTGTCCGATATGAAGGCGCTGTTCCCGTCGACCGGGTGAATGCGCCACCAGCAGGTGTTGGCGCTGAAGAAGGCGACGTTCCCACGGGCGCGTATGAATTCCTCGACCTGCATCCGCATGGCCTGGCTCCAGTATTCGTCATGACCCACGCTCAGCAGGAGGTCATAGGAGGCCAGGAGATCCGGGTCCTCGTGGAGATCGAGGTCAGTGCAGTATTCCACCGGATATCCACTGCGTTCGAGCCAGGAGATGAAGGGCGCGTCCCAGTAGGCGAGGTCGATCACCCCGCCCGGTCGGTGCAGACTGACCTTGTGCCCGCGGGGCCCGCCCTCACCCCCTTCCAGGTAGACCGGGTTGTCATAGAGGCTGGCGGTCCGCTCCAGGTCCCTGCGGTCCGACTTGTTGTATGCATGTCGGGTGAACGTCGACTTCTTGTAGAGGATGCGCGAGTGTTCGCCCGGGCGCTGAGGTCGAACGACGAAGAACTCCCGCTCGAACCCTTCGATGGTCGTGCTGTCCAACAGCGGTGCGGAATCCTCCGAACCAGGGCCGCCCTCGATGAACTGAACCAGATAGATACCCGTACGCCAGTCCGTCGGAATGTGAAATTCCGCAACGGGCCAGCCCCAGTCCTCCGCGGGTGAAGCACCGGCCGGCGGGCCCTCGGGGTGCGGGGGAGGCGAATGCTGCGAACCCGGCTGCCACACCGATTCCCGGACCATCTCCAACTCTTCGCCGAGTCGGTAGAAACGCACACGGTAGATGGGTGCGTCGGTGGAGACGTGGAGTGCAAGGAAATCGCCTGCCGTCACGCTTTCCCGACCCACATAGCCCTCTATCACACCGCTCCCAGGATTGCTCGGAGAAAGACGACGAGAAGTCCAAGCCGCCGGTCCGACATGCTAGGTAGGTGCACCAGGCCACGACAATGGGCCGTTCCGAACCGGCCACTCCTGGGGTTGTTTTGGACACAAGGGCAGCTCACAGACTCTTTTCCTCCGGACCGGGGTAGTCCTGGCCCTCGACACATGTGCCGAGAGCACATGCACGACCAGCGTTCTCTACCACCCCATGTAACGCACACCGATGGCCCGTCAAAAGGCAGCGAGGGGAAGCTCAATGAGCAGCGAATTCCGTGTACGCGAACTGGTGCTGGGAATCCAAGGCATGGCGCTGCTGCGACACGCCATCGACGGCGACGAAGCGTTCCTCAAGGAACGGGTGGACGACATACGCCGCTTCGTCCTCAGCGACGAACAACTTCCGGGCAAGGGCGCAGGTGTCGACGAACTCGATGCCGCCGACGGCTACGCCTCCTGGTCCTCGATCTACGACACCCTGCCCAGCTCCTACATCGAGGTCGAGGAGCCCATCGTCCACGAGATCCTCGACCGGCTCCCCGCGGGCGACGCGCTCGACGCCGCGTGCGGCACCGGCCGACAGACCCGTGCCCTGACCTCACGGGGATTTCGCACCATCGGCGTCGACCAGTCACCGCAGATGCTGGAAAAGGCGCGCGGCCACGCCCCGGAAGCCCAGTACCGGGTGGGCCGGCTGGAGAGCCTGCCGCTGGACGACGAGTCCGTCGACGTCGCCGTCTGCTCACTGGCGATGACGCACCTGGCCGAACTGGACGCGGGCGTCGCGGAACTGGCCCGGGTGGTCAAACCGGGCGGGCGCATCATCATCACCGACATGCACCCCTTCGTGATCTCCCTCCAGGGCCAGTGCCTCTTCGTCCACGGATCCGAGCAGCTCGCCTTCGTCCGCAACCACGTCCATCTCGCCAGCGACTATCTGAACGCCTTCGCCCGGGCCGGACTGACCGTGCGCGCCTGTCACGAACCCCTCTTCAACGGCCGGCTCGCCCCCGGCGGATACGAGGAGTACATCGCGGACGCCGCCCGTGCCGCCTGGGAGGGCATCCCGCTCATCATCGCCTGGGAACTGTCCGTACCCGCCTGATCCGAGGCGCGGCGCCCCTGCACGCCACCTGGGCAGGGCGCCGCGGCAGAACCACCGAGCACATCCGCCGGCTCGACGACCGAACACGTCCGCCGGTTCGACCACCGGAGAGAAGAGAGCAGATCAAGATGGCCATGGCCGTGGTGCGCTACTCGGAACGCCCCGCCCTGTGGGACCGCATCCCCGCACAGTTCGCCGGAGTGGTGCCCGAGTACAACCTGCACGGAGACATCAACGGCGACTACTGGAACCGCCTGTTCGAGGACTTCCCCGACTACCAGTTCCTGCTGTACGACGAGGAACAGGACGAGGTGCTGGGCGCGGGGCGGTCCCTTCCCCGTAGCTGGGACGGCACCCCCGAGGACCTCGGCCCCGGGCTCGACGACTCGATCGGACGGGCCTTCGCCGACCATGACGCGGGACGCGCACCAGGAGGGCTCTGCGCGCTCGGCATCGAGGTGGCCCAGCGGCACCAGGGCAAGGGGCTGTCCAAGGTGCTGCTCGACACCATGAGCGCCACGGCCCGCATCGCCGGGGTGGACACCGTTCTGGTGCCCATCCGCCCCACCCGGAAGGACCGCTACCCGCTGGTGCCCATCGAGCGGTACGCCTCCTGGACCCGCGACGACGGCTCCCCGTTCGACCCCTGGATCCGCACCCAGGTCAAAGCGGGGGGTGCCGTCACCGCCGCATCGGCACGCTCATCCAGGATCACCGGCACCGTCGCCGAGTGGGAGAGCTGGACGGGAATGTCCTTCCCCGACGACGGCGACTACGTCTTCCCCGGCGGACTGAACACCCTGTACGTCGACCATGGCAGCGATCTGGGCGCCTACTGGGAGCCAGCGGTGTGGATCACCCATCGGGTCACGCCTTCCACAGACGCTCCCCGGCACGGATAGCGGTCCAGGCGAACTCGGTCATCAACCGGGTCTGCTCCGGACCCGCCTCGGGCCGGCGCTCCGGGGCCAGACCAGCCGGCCCCACCGTGGAGACCGCGGCCTCCTTCAGCCTCCCGAGCGCTTCCTCGTCCGGTGTCCCCGTCGGTTCGGTCCCCTGGCGCAGGGCCTGCCGATGGGCGGCCCCGGCCGCCTGCCGACCCAGCATCAGACAGTGGATCCACAACTCCTCCGCGAAGTCCGGACCGAACGAGCGGGCGACGTCCGTCGCCAGTCCCAGCGGCATCTGCTCCGACACCAGGTCACGGACGCGCTCCTCCGTCAACTGGGAGGACGCTCCTATGGCCGGCAGCGCATCGCGCCAGCGAATGTGCCCGCGTCCGCCGTCCGCCGCCGTCTCCTGACCGGGCAGCCGGAGATAGCCCTCGCCGTAGCGCATATAGGGGAGCCAGTCGAGTTCCTCCAGCACCCAGCCCCGCTGCAACAGGGCGTCGGCGTCGCTCGGATCCACCGGGCAGACCGCCAACCGAATGCCCTGCGCCGCATGGCCGTTGATGCTGCTGGTGCCGATGTGCTCCACCACATTGGGCACCGCGAGCAGGGCCATCCGACCCTTGGTGCGGAAGAACCCGGACAGGACCTCGTCGTCATGGCGCTCGGCGCTGTCCCGGGCGAAGTCGGTGAACTCCGCGACCGTGTCCACCGGCAGACAGACCGCGAGCGAGGGGGTGAACTCCTCCGGTACGGCCCGTACCCAGGAAGCCCCCGCGAGCGCGGCGAGCCGGGAGGCCGATCCATTGCGCGCATGCCAATTGGTGTAGAAGACGAGAGCCTCGTCGGGGAAGCGGTCCACCGCCCTTCCCACCAAGGCCAACAGGTCCGCCGGCGCCGACACATCGTCCTGCACCACCAGATGGTGTCCCGCCCCCGGTACCACGGCCGACCAGGCGACCAGTGCGGTGCGCAGAGCGGACGGCGGGTCGTGGGGCGCGGGGTCCAGGGCGAGTCCGCCCAACCCCAGGAGTCCGGCCAACTCCCGGGCCTGCTCCTCCCGTACGGGGTGGGTCATGACGGCCGAGCTGATGGGTACCACGCTCACCACAGCGCTCCTAGGCATCCTGGACATCATGGCCGTGCCAGAGTCGCAGACCGGTTGGCGCTCAGCGGTCGCTGCGAGAAACATTGGCCTGATCTTGTGCGAGCGTGACCTGCGGAAATGCTCTAGAGGTGATCCCTGGTGCTCCAACGCGGCTTTGCCTGGGGGTGGGTGTCGGACGTACATCGGACCGCGGGCTCCCGGTCGTCCGGCTCCTGATCGCCGCGGGTCGCGGCTCGTTGCGCGTCCCGTCCGGCCCACCGGCGCGTCACACCGTAGGCGGCGACGCTCAACCAACACACCACCACCGCCACGTCCGCGTACAACCGCACCGCGAGCGGAGGCCGCGCCACCTGATGGACCGCGAGCAGGGCCAGTGCCGTCAGTGCGAGCGCGAGTGCGAGTAAGAGAAACAGCCAGACCCGTCCCATGGGGCAACCTCCGTGACGGCCCCCACGCGACCCGTTGGATCGCAGGGTCCGGGGACCGTTCCCCTCCGGCTGTACCCAACGGTCGGCGCCGTACCCCACGGTGACCGCGTGATCACCTGGGCGCCCCCCGGGGACTCCCGGTGCGCCGAGTGCGCTGTCCGGCCGTTGCGTTGTGGCTGCGCGGCAACGCGTATCGGGTCATGATGTGCGCCATGGCTGCCGCTCTCCTCGCTCTCGCGATCATTTCCACGGGTCTGTACGCAGGCTTCATGCTGACCTTCCAGACCGGGATCATGCCGGCGTTCGCCCAACTCACCGACGAGCAGTTCCTGACGGCCATGCGCCGCATCAACGAGGTCGTGCCGCGTCCCCTCTTCCTGGCGACCTTCGTTTCGATCGTCCTCTTTCCGTTGCTGTCCCTGTTCTTCCCCGTCGACGGCCGTACCGACTTCCAGCGCAACCTCCTGATCACCGGTCTGGTGTGCGCGGTGGCGAACCACGTGGTGACGGTCGTGGGGAACATTCCGCTGAACAATGCGCTGGAAGCCGCTGCGAAGGTCACCCACAGCGCCTCCGACGACCAGATACGCCTTGAGTTCGAACCCCGCTGGAACCAGTTCCACCTGCTGCGCACCATGTTGGCGATCGCGGCCTTCGGGCTGATGGTCGGGTCAGTCGTGTGAACCCGAGCGCGCACCCTGCTGATCCTGCCGGGCTGCCGCGCCCGCCCGGCCCGCCGTGGTCACCGTGCCCGCCGTGGTCACGGTGAACAGCCCCACCTGCTCGCGCCGACTGCCGACCGCGTCGAATCCCGCATCGCGGGCCCACTGTTCCGCCCGCTCCACCGACCTGCACTTCATCTCCCAGAGGACGCCGTCGCGGTTGGGCAGTACCCGGGCGATGAACTCCAGCTGCGGATGGTGGGTCTGGGTGGTGTACACCAGCACCCCGCCCGGGGCCAGCAGCGAGCGGAGCCGGGTGATGGAAGCGGCGATGGTCTCGTCGTCCAACAGCAGTTCGTACAGTCCGGAGACCACGATCACCTCGGGCTTGCGGTCGCCCGGCCTTGGCTCCAGCGCGTCACCGTGGACGTACGAGATGCCCTGCAAGCCGCGCTGCCGGGCCTGCTCCTCGCCCTGGGCGAGCCCCGCTCGGTCCAGGTCGCGGCACTCGACCCGCAGTCGTCCGGGTGCGTACTCCTCGACGAGGTCCTGGAGGTACCGACCAGGGCCGGATGCCACGTCCAGGACGAACACCTCGTCGCCGCGTGCGGCGATCTCCTTGCGCAGCACGTCCTTCAGCAGCTCTCGACGGGCGCGGATGGCGCGCCAGCCGATCGCGTTGAGATAGGAACGGTCGATCAACCGCCCGACTCCCCAGGAGCCCGATGCCTTGTTGACGTACACGTAGTCGAGCATCGAGCCGCTGTCGAAGCCGTAGCGGTAGCCGATCCTGATGCCTTCGCTGAGCCGTCCCACGGTGTTCATCAGCATCCGCATGGCAGCCCAACGCACGTTCCCCAGTCGCTTGTTCATGGGCACAGCCTCCTGTCGAGGGCGTGCGGTGGACATCCGTTCGGCTACTCGGCCTGGTACTCAGGGGCGCGGGGGGTCTGAGTACGGGGGCGCAGACCGGTGCGGTGGTGCGGCGGTCATTCTCGCGGGCGGGTGCCGCCCCGGCTGGACCAGGGAATCTCAGGCGCGGGCGAGTGGACGCGGTCCGTCGGCATTCGTAGCCGATCTAATGTCGTGTCCATGCCGAGGTGATGAGTCGGGCCCGGTACGGGTGCGTCCGGCGCGATCATCCCGTTCCTGGAGCGGTCACGATCATGGGTCGTCCCGGACCCGAGACACCCGCTTCGATCGGCCACGGCATCCTCGCCCGCCCCTATGCCCCGCCGCCGGTGAGGGACTCGTCAGTGCCGCCGGTGGAGTGCAGGGGCGCGATCCGCACCAGGATCACGTCGTAGTGCGAGTAGCTGTTGAGGTCGTCGGTACGGTGCAGCTCCAACTGAACACCCGTGCAGTACCAGACCTCGCGGTGTTCGTCCAACTCCCCGCCGAACGACGCGTCGGGCTCGCCCAACTCGGCTCTGAGCAACGCACCGATCCGGTCATACTCCCGATGGAAGTCCGCCCGTGTCGCCTCCGGGAAGCGCTCCCAATCGCTGCCGTACTCCTCGTCGAGGTCATCGTCGTCATCGGGGTCGGCTTCCTCGGGCTCCTCGCCGAACGCAGGCCAGAACAGCGCGCAGGGCAGTTGGACGAATCCCGCGCCGCCCGCGGGGCCGTCGGGGGCATCGCCCAGTTCGAGCCGGCGCCCACTGCCTTCCTCCGACGAATCCCCGCCAAAGAAGTGTGGAGCGGCCCCGCCCCCGCCCCACTCGACGGCCGGCCCGGCGGCACCGGGGCCGACGGTCGCCCAACCGTGCGCGACGAACGCGGCCTCCAACACCGGCCGTTCCCAGGGGAGATCGCGCAGGGCCACCAGGCGCCGGATGTCGTGCGAGCTGTCCCGCAGTGATTTCAGAGACATGATCCCGACCGTATCCGACCGTACTGACACTTCTTGAGGCCGTCCGTTGAAGTGATCCGACGACTCTGTTATTGATCTTTCCCAAGAACTGTTGAGTCTTTGACCGCGTGCCGCGCGTATCTGTCGTCGATCGGTCGTCACACCCTCGTCGACCGGAGAACGCAAGAGGGAGACAAAGGATGGCTTTCTGGTCTGCACGTGCAGCTGCACGCCCTGACCGGCCGAGACATGAGAATCCTCTCCTCTTTCATTCATCTGTTCGATCTAGGAAGCAGACTCTCCGCATGACCCTCAGGAGAGCCAACATCGTGATAACGGCGGTCTGCGCACTCGCCGGTGCCGGGATGCTCGCGGGACGAGTGTGGGCACAGGGACCCGAACCCTTGGATCTCGGACCCGCGATCGTCGTACAGCCCAGCGGCCTTCCCATGCCCGAAGCGACCGCCCGGAGCCAACCACCGTCACCGATGAGCCCTTCCTTACCCGAGCGGAATCCCCCACCGCCGACGAAGTCGGCACCCGTCCCCCAGACGTCGACCCCGACACCCCGCTTCACCTCGCCGTCGCCCCAGCAGTCCGGGGGGCGACCCGTGGAGATCCTCGAACCGCCCCGCAGCTCGGAGAGCGGCACTCCTCGGCCCGGAGGCCAGGAGGAAGAGGGCGACGACGAGGAGGACGACGAGGACGAAGCTGCCGACGCAGCCGAAGCGGCGGGCGACAAGGGCGAGGGCGACGACGGCGAGGACTGGCGCGGAGGCGGTAGCGGCTTCTCCGAGGACCGCGACGCTGAAGGGGACGACTAGGTGAGACGTCGTACAGCCAGCGCGCGATCGCGCATCGTCGGTTGGATGCTCCTCCTGGTGGGCGTGGCCATGGCCGCGCCCACTGTCGGCATCACGGTCGTCTGGCAGGCGCAGTTGGACAACCAGGTCGATGCGAGGCTCCAGCGGCGGGTCGACGACCTGCGTCAGCACGCGACCACCCGCTCGTACAACAACAGTGCCGAGTTGGTGACCGAGTTCTTGAAGGTCACCCCGCCCGGCCGGGACGAGACCTTCTTCAGCATCGTGGACGAGGTCGCCGACCGCCGCAGTCCGGCGGACACCCCGGGTCAGGTGCGCCTGGACCGCGATGCCTCCGTGGTCAGGATGCTCGGCACGGTCGCGACGCCCAAGTCCGGCTGGCTGGACTCGAAGGCGGGCAAGGTGCGTTACGGGGTCGTCAAGGTGGAGGTCGCCGGCGACCCCCGGGACGTGCGGCTCGTCGTGTTGGAGTTCCGCGACCGCCAACTCCAGGAGGAGCGGCGCGTCGCCAAGATGTTGATGCTCACCGCCTTCGGCGCGCTCGTCTGCGCCGGCCTCGCCAGCTGGTTGGTCGCAGGGCGCATCCTGGCGCCGATCAGACTGGTGCGGCAGACGGCCGCACGGATCGGTGAGTCCGATCTCACCCAACGGCTCGACGTCCGGGGCGACGACGATGTGGCGGCCCTCGCCCACACGTTCAACCACATGTTGGACCGGTTGGAGCGGGCCTTCACCACGCAGCGGCGGTTCCTCGACGAGGTGGGGCACGAGTTGCGCACGCCCATCACGGTCGTGCGCGGCCATCTGGAACTGATGGAGGACGGGCCGGACGAGACCCATATGACCCGGGCGCTCCTCGTCGACGAACTCGATCGGATGAGCCGCATCGTGGACGACCTGCTCCTGTTGGCGAAGGCGGAGCGCCCGGACTTCCTCACGGTCGGCGAGACCAATCTGACCGATCTCATCGTGGACGTGGTCGCCAAGGCCAGGGCGCTCGGGCACCGGCACTGGCGGGTGGCCGCGGTCTCCGAGGCGACCGTCCTGGTGGACGGCCAGCGGCTCACCCAGGGACTGATCCAACTCGCGGCCAATGCGGTGCGGCACACGCTCGACGGAGACCTCATCGAGATGGGCTCGGCCGTGCGCGAGGGACGGGTCCTGCTCTGGGTGCGCGACACCGGACCCGGCGTGGGACCGGTCGACCGGGACCGGATCTTCGGCAGGTTCGTCCAAGCGGGACGGGTCGCCTCACCCGCACAGGCGGGCACGGGGATCGGCCTCGGGCTCGCCATCGTGCGGGAGATCGCCGAGGCGCACGGGGGCACCGCGTGGGTTGAGGATGCAGAGACCGGAGGCGCCCGATTCGTACTGGATTTGCCGGCCTATTTCCCCTGGCAGAGAGGACACCATGCACCGGATTCTGATAGCGGAGGACGAAGCCGGAATCGCCTCCTTCGTCGAAAAGGGCCTGCGAAGCAATGGGTTCGTCACCGCGGTCGTCGGTGACGGCCTTTCCGCTTATGAACACGCGCGGGCCGGTGACTGCGATCTTATGATTCTCGATCTAGGGCTGCCGGCCGTGGACGGGCTAACCGTCCTGCGAAAGCTCAGGGAACTGCGGGTGACCCTTCCCGTGGTCATCCTCACGGCCCGGGACAGCGTTTCCGATGTGGTGGCGGGACTGGAGACGGGAGCAGACGACTACATCTCCAAGCCCTTTGCCTTCGAGGAGTTGCTGGCACGGGTCCGCTTGCGATTGAGAGGCGAGGCCGGCCCGGAGGCATCTGTCCTGCGGGTGGGCGACATGGTGCTTGACCTGCGGACCCGCCGCGTCCATGTGGACGGGCGGGTCGCTGAACTGTCGGCGCGGGAATTTGCCCTCGCCGAAGTCTTTTTACGTAACCCGGATCAGGTGCTCACCCGTGAGCAGCTGTTGAGCAGGGTCTGGGGCTTCGACTACGACCCAGGATCGAACATCGTCGATGTGTATGTGCGCTATCTCCGCAGGAAGTTGGGTCCGGACCGGGTGGAGACGATCCGGGGCGTTGGCTACCGGCTGCGTGCCTGAGCAGCCGGTGAGCCGGGCCGTAGCGCCCGGTGGCGGGGCCCGGGGCGGCCCGACAGGGGGCCTGGGGCCTTGCCACCGGCTGCGGGGCCCGTAGCCGGTCCACGGACGTCAGGCGCCGCTCCACGGCCCTTCGGCACGCGAAGTCGGTTACGGGAGCGGGGAACTGAGTTGTCCGTGTTATCGGAGTTATCGGAGTTATCGAACGAACAGCGAGTCCTTAATTACGGTGGCGAAGGGACCTTTCACGCACAGTGAATGGGGTCCTAGGAATATGCCGCTGGAAGGGGCAAAACCCTTGAACGCTTTTTTCTTCGCTTAAATGACATCGTTGTCAGGGCTATGAGAACTCTCTCACGGTGATCTCACGGATGACTCATGACTTCAGCGCAGTATTCCGGGCCAAGACATTCACGTCGGATGTCTCTCCCCCCACCGGCTCCCCATAGCCGGAACTGCTAGGAGCGTGACCATGAAGCGACTGCTCGACAACGCGCGCAACTTCCGCCACCGCGTAGCCCCTGAGAGCGAGACCTTCCGGCGATTCGCGGCGGGCCAGACCCCCGGAACGCTGTTCGTGAGCTGTTCCGATTCCCGCGTGATTCCCGCGCTCATCACCGGGGCGGTCCCCGGCGAGGTCTTCGAACTCCGCAACGCCGGCAACATCATCACCCCCTACGACGCGGATCACTCCTGCGCCGAGTCCGCCACCATCGAGTACGCGGTGGAGGTCCTCAAGGTCAGGGACATCGTGGTCTGTGGCCACTCCCACTGCGGAGCGGTCGGCGCCGTCGCCAATGACGCGGACCTCAGCTCGCTGCCCAGCGTCGCCCAGTGGGTCTCCGGTTGCCGGCCTGCACTCGCTCCGATGCTCGGGTCGCCGGTGGAGGACCTGACCCTTTCCAAGTTCGTGCAGCGGCATGTCGTCGCCCAGCTGGAGAACCTGCGCACGTACCCCAAGGTGCGCGAGGCGATCGAAGCGGGGCGGCTGCAACTGCACGGCTGGTACTACCGCGTGGACACGGCCGAGGTACTGGAGCTCGACGAGCTCAACGGAGTGTTCAACCGGAACTGACTTCCGGGCCCGTCAGGCCCTCTTACCCCCCACACGCAGCGGCCTGCCGCGCACGAGCTCCCCCAGCTCATCGGCATCCGGCTGCGGCGAAAGGAACACTGTGTCGACTGATACGACTCGTCCTAACGCTGGACGACATGCGAAGAAGGACGCCGCCGCCTCCCCGGCCAAGGGCACCCCTTCCCCGTCGCTGACCAGCGCGCTCAGTACTGACTTCAGTGCGTCGATCGTCGTCTTTCTTGTTGCCCTTCCCCTGTGCATCGGTGTCGCTGCCGCATCGGGCGTCCCTGTCGCCCTAGGCATCATCTCCGGCATTGTCGGAGGCTTGATCGTGGGATTCCTGCCCGGCAGTAACCTCCAGGTCAGCGGCCCCGCTGCTGGCCTGGCGGTGCTGGTGCTGGAGTTCGTGACCGAACACGGCGTCGGAATGCTCGGCCCGGTCGTGTTCATCAGCGGAATCCTGCAAATGATCCTGGGAATGCTCAAGTTGGGCCGGATGTTCCAGTCCATCTCGCTCTCCGTGGTGCAGGGCATGCTGGCCGGTATCGGTGTGCCGCTGATCCTGAGCCAGATGTACGCCCTGGTGGACTCCAAGCAGCTCGGCACGGCCCTGAAGAACATGGCCGGCCTGCCCAACCTGGTCTCCGACGTGCTCGGGGACCGGGACAAGGGCGCCGCCCTCATCCTGGGCGTCATGGCGCTGGTCATCTGCTTCATGTGGAAGAAGGTTCCCGCCCCGATCAGCAAGGTTCCCGCGCCTCTGGTCGCGGTGATCCTGGGGGCGATCATCGCCGCTTTCCCCGGGTTCGACGGGGTGAAGAAGGTCTCCTTCGGAAGCATGGTCGACGCGGTCGACTTCATCGGGCCGTCCCAGCTCGGCCACCTGTTCGATCCGGCACTTCTGATGATGATCGTCACCTTCACGGTCATCGCGTCCGCTGAGAGCCTCTTCAGCGCCGCGGCCGTGGACAGGATGCACACCGGAGCTCCCACCAAGTACAACGCCGAACTCTTCTCCCAGGGAGTCGGCAACACGGTTTGTGGCCTTCTCGGCGCGCTGCCCATGACCGCCGTCATCGTGCGCAGTGCCGCCAACGTCCAGGCAGGTGCAAAGACCAAGCTCTCCCGCATCCTGCACGGGGCCTGGCTCCTCGGGTTCGGTCTGCTCCTACCGGGGCTGCTCGGACTGATCCCGATCACCGTGCTCGCAGGTGTTCTGCTCCAGGCCGGTTGGAAGCTCTTCAACCCGCCGGCCTTCCTCGCGATGTGGAAGAAGGATCGTGCCGAGGGCGCGATCATGTTCATCACCACCCTCGCCATCGTGGTCACGAACCTGCTCGATGGTGTGGTCGCCGGACTCGCGGTCGCCATCATCCTCACGGCGATCCGCATGAGCCACATGACCATCCGCACCACCACGGACGGCGACATGGGACGCCTGGAGCTGAAGGGCAACGTCACCTTCCTCCGCCTTCCCAAGCTGATCGACGCGCTGGAGACCATCCAGGACAAGGAACGCGTCTACATCGACGGCAGCGGCATCTCGCACCTGGACATGGCCTGCCGTGCCCAGATCGAGGAGTTCGCCGAGCAGCGCCGCAAGGCCGGCGCCGAGCACGTCGAGTGCATCCTGCCGGGCGAGCCGACGGTCGAGAAGGTCGACGAGGTCGTCCCCGACGAGCCCGTCACCGAGGAGATCGGCGCCCCGGTCAAGGAGACCCAGCACCAGCCGGTGCAGCCGGAGCAGCCCAGGCCGTACGCACCGGAGCCCGCCCTCGCCTTCCAGCACGCGGGGGCTCCGAACTACGGTCACGCACACGTGGCCCACGGCAGCCCCTACGCACGACAGCACCAGCACGCACAGCAGCACCAGCACAACAACCAGCACCCCCATGCACCACAGCACCCCCAGCACGTGCAGCACGCGCACAACCAACACGCGCACTCGCAGCACACGCAGTACCAGTACCCGCAGTACCCGCACCCCGAGCAGGACTACCCGCACGCGCCCCAGCACCCCAACCACCAGTACGGCATGGGTGGCCAGGGACCGGTACGGCCGCTGCACCAACACCAGCAGCCGCAGTACAGCCAGCACGCACAGGTGCACATCCCGAACCAGGCGCATGGCCCGCAGCACAACGGTGTGCCCAACGGCCAGCAGCCCGCTCCGCACGACGGTCAGCAGCAGATGCCGCCACAGGGATACGCACCACCTCCGGGATACGGGCCCCAGGAAACCCCCTACCAGGGCACCCCGATGGTCAATGGATACGGACCGCAGGGGTACCAGCAGCCTCCGCAGGGTGGCTACTGGGGATCCAATGACGAATGGGCCGTTCAGCAGCAGCACGGCGAAGGGACTCGACGATGAGGAAACCCTTGAAATCGGCGCTGGCCGACGCGCTCCACCTACGGGATCTACGGGACCTGCGCCACCACCGGCATCAGCCGGGGCGGCCACGGCGGATCGATCGGCCCCGCGCCGATCGGGCCGACTGCGCCAGGACCGACTGCCCCCTGACCGACCGGCACGGGGCGGACCGCCCGCGGGCCGAGCGCCCGTGGAGCGGCCGGGACTGGAGCGACCGCTCCTGGACCGAACGCCCCGTGACGGAGCGCGAAGTCACCGAGCGGCACAGCACCGAGCGGAACGGCAGCGACCATGCGGTGTACGACCGTGTGAGCCATGACCGCACCGCGTACGACCGGTCGGTCTACGACCGGCGCCAGCAGGCCAGGCCCAAGGAGGACGACAAGTTGTTCGAGTTCCTCCGCTCCCTGCACAGGTTCCTCCTCGCACCCCAGGACGCGGCCACCGCCGGTCTTGCGGAGCGTCCCGCCAGCACCGCGGACAAGCGCGACCTCCCGCCGACCGCAAAGGGCTGACAGGGCATCAAGACGTCGCCCACGGCACCGACATCCCGCAGGGTGTCGTGGGCGGCCCCCAGGGCCTTGAGCGACAAGCGCTTCCCCCACTGGGCCCTGGTGAGCCCCCTCTACTGCCTCCCGCAGAGAGGGGGCTCCCCCCTCTCCTTCCGCTTCACCAACGGCCCGGTGCGTACGCCACGCGGCCCGGCCGACACAGACCCGCACCCGGGCGCCCCGACCCGCCCCGGGTGAGGTGATCAGGTCGGGCGACCCGGAAATGCGGCCGGGCCGCCCGGCCCTTTCATATGTGGGGGCGCGGGCGTCCCCGGGAGAGCGCCCCTGAGTTCGGGCCCCGTACCCGCCCCGAAGGTGACTGCACCGCACGACCACCGGCCGTCGCGGGGTGCCTTTGATGGTCGTCGCGGTGCCTCTGGTGACTGCACTGCGGCCGGAAACCAGGCTCCACCCGGCGTGGCGCCCGTCAGAGGGCTCAACGCGCCCCGTCCACTGGCGGGCGGGAGAGGTGTTCGACGTTGCGCCGGAGCGTTGGGGGTGTCTTCGGCACCGGGGCCGGCCGTGATCCCCTGCGCGACACCCTGGCCCAACGGGACTGGCTGACGGCCTTCTTCGACCGCCGACCATGTCGGCGGGATGACCGGGAGGTTCCTCGACGGCCCGTTCAGCCGGCACCCGCAGTCCACTCTCGTACCGTGAACCGGGCCGGGCCCGCGCGCTGGGGCGGGGAGTACGACGGGGGTCGTGGAGGGTGGTGGAGCCGACCGGGATGGCCGCGGGACCGGTGCCGGTCGGCTCCACCTCGTACGCAGGCGACGAACTTCGGCTGGGGGCCGTGACCTTCGTTCGCGGCGGCGTACGGTTCGGGCGGGCCCTTGGAGTTCGCCGAGAGAAGGGCCCGTGGAACGAATGTGCCTACACCGGGTCCACCGGCCGGTTCATGAGGCGGAGAAGGCGCGCCGGGCGGCCCGTCGCCAACGGCCACCCGCCAGTCCCGGCCGGAGCGCGACCAGTGATCCGCAGTACTTGGTGAACACCGCCGGCCTCACACCGTGTGCGTGCAGGAAGAGGTCGGCCTCGGTGAGATGGCCCGTGGTCTTGGTCTCGACCAGCACCAGCCCGGGATCACAGCGGACGGCACCACCCTCCCGCACGTCGTCGCAGCGCAACCGCGCATCGCAGGTGATGCGCTCGCCGTCGGAGACCAGCGTGGCCCGCTGGTAGTCGGTGGTGACCGAAGGGGAGAGCACGGTGGGTGCCGCGATGCCGTACGCGCTGAGCAGGGCATCGGCGAGGAAGCTCCGGGCGGTCGGATCGAGCGGGGTGTCGTGCCCGGTGAGAGGACGGCGGTGTTTGACGGTCTCGCCGCGCCCTCCCTTGAGTTTGATCTCGAACTGGCGCTCTCCGGAGTCCTGGTAGACCCGTTCGCGGATCTTGAACCGGAGTCGACGGCCCTGCCGGTGTTCGTGGAAGCACCGCAGTTCCGGAGTGTCGTAGTAGACGGAGTGGTAGCGAAACCAGCGACGACCGTCGATCGTGAGCGCGCGGAACGGCCCCTGCGGTCGACGGGGGTCGGTCAGATGCGCGGTCAGCGCCGCGAAGATCGGGGTGGGGACCAGATACGCCTGATCGAAGCGGGCCAGTAGTTCGGCGCGCTCCTTCACCTCCGCGAGCGAGATGGAGCGGGCGTTCATGACCGGCCAGGCGATGTCGTCCAAGCCAGGTAGGAACGGTTCCCGGTCGTCCTGCGCCGTGTGACACGGAGTGCGTACGGACTCCTCCTGCTCGGGAGCACCGTCGTCAGGGGCCGTCGTCGGTGCATCGGCGGAGTCCAGGGCCGCCGGTGTGCCGTCGTGGTCGGGGCGCTGGGCCGCGACGGTGGTCACACCGCCTCCAGCGACGGCTCCGCAGTGCGGGGGAGCGACGCGGTGGGTTCCGGTTCGGGGTGGTGCTTGCCGGCGGTTGCCTTCTTGACCTCCTGCGGTATGCGATAGCGGACGTCCACCACGGTTAGGTCGCGTACGTAGTCGACCTCCATGACGGTCCAGTTGAGGGGCTCTCCGAGGCGCCGGTGGAGATCGGCCCGGAGTTCAGCGGTGTTGCCGTAGACCGAGTCCAGGGTCACGACCGTACGGCGGGCACGGGCGAAGAGACGTGGGTGGTCGGCTGCGTAGACGACGACCAGCAGCAGTGCGGAGAGCGCACCGGCCTGCCGGATGTCCAGTTGCGGGAGACCGCACAGGAGGCCCAGCACCAGGGTGGTGAAGTAGTAGGCGACCTCCTCGTGCTGGATGGAGTCGGAGCGGAGCCTGATGATCGAGAGCACGCCGAAGAGGCCGAATCCCAATGCCGTGCCGCCGCTGCCGCCGACCTGCGCGAGCGCGGCGACGACCGTGAAGAGGGCCACGTTCAACGCGAGGTAGGCCGGCAGCAGGTCCCGGCGCCGGTGCCTCGGGTAGTACACGGCGAAGGCCAACAGGGACACGGTGACGAGATCGAGAACAAGGTGCGTGGCGAGTTGTCTCAGGGACTCCAAGATTGCACACCTCCTAAGGGGATTGAGTGGGCGATTTGGATTTCCGCGAATCCTAGGCGAATGCATTGCAAAGAAACGGGAAAGGGTATATCCGTTTATGTAAAAGGGGCTGCTGGGCGATTTTCGGCCACATAGTCCCCCCTGCATGATGGCCCACGACAACTCAAAGACTGAAATTCCCGATCTTGCCCAAGGGGTGCAGTGGTCGACCTATGGCATCGATTCACCAAATCCCGTTCGGGTGACCGAACGGAAGCGTCGATTTCCATGTCGTTGCATGTCAGAGGCCATGTTGTGCTATTTATGAGATGTCTCTCAGGGAAATCCGTCGGGCTGCCCGGCAAGTGAAGTTTGCTGGATCGACCATGTTTATGGATAGGTGTAAGGGTGGTCGATCTGACTCTCCGGTTCCTAAGCATGGATCGCGATACATCCTGCGGAGATGCACAGGTTTCCGAAAATCCCCGGACAGGCCCCATCGGGTGGGGCAGTCACCTGGTGTTTCTCCGCTCGGTGCTCCTCCGCCCGCAGATGCCCGGGCGCCTGCGGGCGGGCGCGGCACTGCCGGCAGGGGGTGCCGATCCGATCCCGGTCGATCGATACGTCCCCCGTGCCCGCCCGTCGACCGGGGCGGACGGACACCGCTCGGCGTCCCTCGTCCTCAGTCCCCCATGACTCCGGGCTCGCGCAGTGGGCTCGGGGCCCGCACCGCGGGTGATCATGACGCGGTGGTGTTGCGCGAGAGCCGCCTGTCGTAGTGTGAATGTATGAAAACCGGCAGGGTGGATGCTGTTTCGCCCCGCTCGTCCCTTTCCGGCTCCTGGATGTAAGGCCAGCAGAACCGACCTTGCGAGGAGTCGATGTCCCATCAGGCGCAGAGCGACGCACGCCCGACGACCGCCGCCGTGCCCCGGGCGCGATTCCGCTCCCGAATCGGGACGTCGCCCCGGCTGTCGCTGCCGTCGACGAAGGGGTGGGAGAGGACCGTGGGCACGGTCCTCGCGGTCTACGCCACCAGCGTCGCCGCCCATCTGCTGATCCTCTCCGCGATGATCAGCCCGGGCGGGCCCGGCCTACGCGACCGGCTGCTCTCCTGGGACGGCCAGCTCTACACCTCGATAGCCGCCGACGGCTACCCCAACGGCTTCAGCTACGACGAAAACCACGAGCCGGCCGGCAACAACCTGGCCTTCTTCCCGCTCTACCCCCTCCTCGTCCGCAGTCTCCACCAGCTGACGGGCATCGAGGCGGGTACAGCCGCCATCGCCGTGGCCCATCTCTCCCTCATCGCGGCACTCCTGGCGCTGCACGCCCTGATCACCCGGCTCCATGAGCGGCGGACCGCCACCATCGCCATCATCCTGGTCGCCGGCGCCCAACCCATGGCCCTGGCCTTCTTCATGGGGTACAGCGAGTCGCTGTTCCTCGCCCTGGCCGCGGCGACGCTCCTCGCCGCCCACCGCCGCGCCTGGCTCACCGCCGGCACCCTGGCGCTGCTGACGGGCCTCACCCGACCGGCAGCCGCAGCCCTGACCCTCGCCGTGGTGATCGCGGTGGTCCTGGAGATCCGCCGTATCGGACGCCCCACCTGGCGCCTCCTGGCCGCGGTCGCACTGGCCTGTGTCGGGACTCCCCTCTACCTGCTCTGGGTGGGCAATCGGGCCGGCCAGTTGAACGCGTGGTTCGTCATCCAGGAAGCGGGCTGGGGGACGCGCTGGGACAACGGGACGTCCTTCTTCAGGTTCCTCGGAGAGACACTCCAACGCGGTGACGGCTGGGTGTCCGTGAGCACGGCGGTCCTGTTGATCGCCGCAGTCTGCACCACCGTCATCGCCTGGCGCCGCGACGCCTGGCCCCCGCTGCTCGTCTACGGCACCACCGTGCTCGTGCTGACCTTGGGCCAGAGCAACTACTACCACTCCAAACTCCGACTGCTGATCCCCGCGGTCCTCTTCCTCCTGCCCCTGGCCAAGGCCCTGTCCACCGCCCGCCCCCGCACCCTGATGATCACCCTGACCGCCGCGACCCTCTTCGGCTGTTGGTACGGCGCCCACATGGTCACCCGCTGGCACTACGCGATCTAGGTCGTGTCTTCGAAGTCCCGTCTGCCCGGCGGGATCACGGAAGCACTCGCGGTGATCCGACTCGGCCCCGGGCCGGTCGCCGGTCGCTGTGCCACTGTTGACCCCGTCGATGACGGGTGGTCGCGAAGGGGGCGGTATGCGACTGTCGCGGGGGGTCACCGGGTGGGCGTTCCTGCTGGAGTTGGCCGGGGTCAGATACGCCGGCCTGGCGGTCGGGCTGGCCGGCATCAACCCGTTCACCACGGGGGACGGGGCCGGAGGCAGCTTGTTCGCACGCGCCTACGCGTGGGGCTTCCAGCCGGCCCCCTCACTGGAGGAACTGCCCTTCGACCGTCCTGTCGACCACCGCTGGTGCGTCGTGCGGGACGCCGGCGGATCCCTCTCGGTCCGAGGCCCCGATGGTGCGTACCTCGTCCACGACCTCGACCTTGCGGGGCCGCCGGGTTGGCAGGAGCAGGCGGACGCCTCGGGTTCGGTCATGCTCGTGGTCTCCCATGTACTGCCCGCCGTCGACGATCTGCACGGCGCGCTGCTCTTCGAAATGCGGAACGGGATGGTGTGCGCGGGTTCGGTGCGCTTCGGTGAGCCGTTGCCCCCGGCGGACGGTGTGCCGACGGCCACGTTCGTCATCAACCCGGTCGGCACGACGCTGGAACTGGCGCAGTGTGTGTGCGATCGGATCCTCTCGTTGCAGGAGGCGAAGGGACGGGCGCGTGACATGGAGACGTTCCGGAAGGAACTGGCCGAATACGGCGCGATGTCCGACGAGGAGATGCTGGACACGTTGTTCCGGGACGAGTTCCTCGATCACCGTGGCATGGTCGAACTCATGTACGCCTACTGGCGGCTGGTCACCGAGATCGCCGACGCTTGCGCGAGGGAGGCACCCCGAAGGACCGCCGCACTCCACACCGTCGAGGCGGCCGTCGACCTCCTGGCGGACCGGGGCGGTCAAGAGCTCTACGAGGACGCGGACGCACTGCTGAGTGGACTGATCGACGAAGCGAGCGACCCGGTCGAACTGGAATCCTTACTGCTGACCGCTGTCCGCTTGCGGATGGCCACACGGGGACCGCTGGACCTGGCCGCGGACCACTACGACCGCGCGGTCCTGACCGTCTGGTCCGCCCGACTCTCCGCGGACCTGTACCGAACGTGGTTCACCGAGAAGGAGCCGTTCCAGAGGGAGTCCCACCGGCTGGTGGTCGAGGCGGGACAGTTGGCGGTGCGGGCGCTGGAACTGGACGCAGGCGCGCGGAGCGCCCGGCTGTGGGCGTCGTTGGCCCAGGTCCTCGCGGACCAGGACGGCGTGCACCAGGGTGCGGCTCGGTCCGCGCTGTCGGCGTGGCACGACTCGCCCACCACCGGCGAGCCGGATCTCGCCCTGTTCCTCCTCCGAGTGGTGCACGACGTTCCCCCGGCCACGGTCGACGGGGTGCTCAACGGGGTGTTCGGGACGCCCCTGCCCGAGTTCGTCGCCACCCACGGCAAGGCCGTCACCGCGAAGGTGATCAGCCAGGGCGTCAACCTGGCCCGCGAACGTACCGACCGGGCGCTCCTGCGCACCGTGCTGGACTGGGCGGAGCAGCTCGACGTCCGCCAGGACTCCGCCCACCGCAGGCAACTGATGGAGGCGCGGCTGCACGTGCTGCCCGACGACCCCACGGACTGCACCGCTGCGGATGGGACGGGTGCAGCGGCTGCGCCCGTCCTCCCGGACTCCTGGACACCGGCGCAGCGATCGGCGGCGCTGCTGCACGCGTCCGCACACGCCCGTGACCTGGGGCGGCCGGCCGTGGGAATCACCCTGCTGAAGCAGGCGGCCCCCAGCCGCAGCACGGAGGTCCAATTGCTGACGTCGGACCTGTACCACCAGTCCGCGCTGTCGGGCGATCCGGTCTCCAGCCCGGTGACGTTCCCCTGGGGCTACTACATGTACGCGGCGCTGGGGTACGCGGGACTCGGCTTCGAACAACTGGCGCAGGCGAGCCTGGTGCCTTTCGTCACGCGCATGGCCGCACTCAGCGGTACGGAACTCAAGGGCGCGCTGTACACGATCATCGTGGACGCGCCGAACATCGACACGAGCGGTGCACCCGAACTCGGCGGGGTGCTGCGTGATCTCGTGCACTCGGCGGTGTGGCAGCTGACGGTGCACAGCCAGACGCAGCCGATGCAGCTGATGCTCGGGCTGCACCAGGCCGGCAAGGGGGCGGAGTGGGGTGCGTGGTGGCGGATCGACGGCCCGTTGGTGCTGCCCCAGTACGTCCAGCACTTCATCGGCAAGCTCCGCGACTTGGAGTCGCCCGCAGCCCTGAACGGTGCGTCCCTGAACCTGTTGAACGTGTTGGACGGCGACCGCCGTCCCGATGGCCAGGACGAGACGCAGATCGCCCGGAATTTGCGCTGGCGCATCTCGTCGTTCGTCGATGACGAGCTGAGGCGTCGTTCGACGACGCTCCTGGAAGACCCCCACCTCTGGGCGAAGGCCCACGAGTTGCTGGACGACCGGACCGTGTTGCTGACGTGGTTCCTGCCCACGGCAGTGAACGGAGCGGCCGTGCTGCTCGTCCTCACCAGGCAGAGCCGGGACGTCATCGTGCACCTCGGTGACGGCGCGGACGAGAACGCCGACCGGCACCCGGTGGCGGACGCGGTCGAGGCGATCAGGACGGAGATCGAACGTGCCCCGCTGTTCGGCGATGTGACTCCGGAGGGCCGTCGGCTGCTGGGCGGGACCGACCTACCGCTCGGAGGCGAACTGTGGGACAAGTGGCGGGCCCGGGGAAAGGACCGCGTCCTGCTCTGGCCGCACGGAGCCCTGCACTATCTGCCGGTCGCCCTGTGCAGCGTGGCCGGTCGACTGATCGCCGACGACTGGACGGTCACCACCATCGCCGGCCTGGAGTCCCTGGCGCCCGTCGAAGTCCCCGCCCGACAGGGGCGCACCGCTGTACTGACCTCCGCAGCCGGGGGCGTTCCCTTCGGCTTGCACGCGGAACCGGCGCTGGAGGAGCACGGGCGGAGGGTCGCCGATGCGGTGGGGGCGGAGGCCATCACCGGTCCTGCGGCCACGCGCGCTCGGCTGCTCGCCGAACTGTCCACGGCGGACGTCGTCCACATCGCCGTACACGGGACGTTGGACCGGGACGCGCCGTGGTTGCACTGCCTCTACCTCACTCCGGCACAGGACGACGACGGTCGGGTGCTCGCCTACGACTTCCTGGAGCTCGATCTGAGGGGCGTACGTCTGGTCACGCTCGCCGCGTGTGAGTCGGGGCTCGGTCGGTTCGACCGCGGAGACAACATCCGTGGCATCCCGGCGGCGCTGATCACCGCCGGAGTGCAGGCCGTCGTCGGGAGCCTGTGGCCCGTGCGCCCGGAGCCGGCCACCTACTTCCACCACCATATGCACCTGCGGATCGCGCAGGGCGCAGACACCGAGCACGCCTTCCGCGAAGCCCAACTCGCCACCCGTGCCGAGTACTCCCACTACCGTGACTGGGGATCGTTCACCTACCTGCACGGCAGGAGCAAGGGAGCCAGCCCATGACGGAAATCCGGTTGCACGATGTCGAACTCCTCCCGGAACGGACGCTCGGCACCCCGGGGGACGACGGGCCGCTGCGCGGAAGGCTCACCTTCGGCTGGGACCTGCTGCCCGCCGACCATCCGAACGCGCCCGCGGACTGGCTGTCCTACGTCAGCGGCGCGTCCGACCGGGCGTTCCGGCAACTGCTGATGGTGTGCTCGTTCCGCCCCGAGACACCGGAGAGCAAGGGGGTCTTCCGGCACGCGTCCCTGGGCGTCGCACTGTCCACGCCGAACGGCGAAGGACAGCCGGTCGCACGCCTGATCGACCCCGGCGAGCGCACCCGCCCACTGGTGGGGTCCGGTACGGGAATGTCCTTCACCGTGTCGACGGGCGTGCTGGGCGTGGGCGTGGAGAGACCGGCGGGCACGGAGACCACGACGGACGAGTGGATAGTCCGCGGCCACGGCACTTCCCAGTCGAACCCCCAGTGGGAGTTCCGCGGAGTCAAGCGCTTCCCCCTCGCGGGCGATCACCCGGTCGCCGCGCTGGTCGAGCTCGTGCCCGACCGGACGAACACGGCGGAGGTGCTTATCGCGGCGGAGCTGGAGCACCGGACATGGGGCGTCCGCCGCTACCGGGCCCGGCTCGCACCGTCGTCGCACACCATCGTGTTGGCCGAGTGATCTGCTCCCACGGGGCGATCACTCCCTGACCGGGCGGATCTTGCTGCGCGCTCACTGAAAGTCCCTGACCAGCAAAAAGACCCTCTGCGAGAGGGTCTGGCAGCGAGCGAAGAAGAGTGCCCCCGGCAGGACTCGAACCTGCGGCCAAGCGCTTAGAAGGCGCCTGCTCTATCCACTGAGCTACGGGGGCCGGTTGGTGGCCGCGGCTACCGGAGCCCTGGGGTCCGAGACCTTGCCGGGCACAAGGATAGGGCTCCTGTCGCCTTGACCCGGTTGCTTCACCTGCGTGGCACGTTGTGTAGGTTCGGTGAAGCGAACCGATAATCGCAGGCAGGTGCGATTCCTGCATCGCTTTTGGCGTCTCGCGTCCTGGGTGTTGTGCACTCGTTATGCCTGCGCCCCACTCATCCCAAGTGTCGCAAGTGTCCGACCGGCGCGCAGACATTCCCATACGCTTCAAAAAGCGGCCAAAATTAGGCATTCTTCCCATGTGGTGACCTTGGATGCACGGCCCCAGCTGATCGACGCACTAACCGCCCTGCGCGACCGTGTCGCCGCCGTGCGTCTCCCTCTGACCCTTCCCGGCACACCCCGCGCACGTCAGGCACGTACCGAACTGCTCGCCCAGCTCGACGACTACCTCGTACCCCGCCTGAAGACCCCGGGCGCACCCCTCCTCGCCGTCGTCGGAGGATCCACCGGAGCCGGAAAGTCGACACTGGTCAATTCGCTGGTCGGACGACGCGTCAGCGCAGCCGGAGTGCTGCGGCCCACCACCCGTACCCCCGTTCTGGTCTGCCACCCCGACGATCACCACTGGTTTGCTGACCTGCGGGTGTTCCCACAGCTCACCCGTGTGTGGCTGCCCCAGCAGGACGACGCCGAAGAACCCGACACCGAGACCGCCCCGGATACGGCACCCGACGGCGGAGCCCTGCGCATCGAAAAGGCGCACTCCCTGCCGCGGGGGCTCGCCCTCCTCGACGCGCCCGACATCGACTCCCTCGTCGTCGAGAACAGGCTCCTCGCCGGCGAGCTCATCTGCGCCGCCGACGTCTGGATCATGGTGACCACCGCGTCCCGCTACGCCGACGCCGTCCCCTGGCACCTCCTGCGTACCGCAAAGGAGTACGACGCGACCCTCGTCACCGTGCTCGATCGAGTGCCCCACCAGGTCATCGGTGACGTCTCACGACAGTACGCGGCCCTCCTCACCAAGGCCGGGCTCGGCGACGTACCCCGATTCACCATCCCCGAACTCCCCGAATCCGCGGGCGGCGGCAGCGGACTGCTCCCCACCACGGCCGTCGCCCCCCTCTTCGCCTGGCTCGCCCACCGGGTGCAGGACCCCGCCGCGCGACAGCAGGCCATCGGGCGGACCGCGACGGGCGTGATCAACTCCCTCAAGGCCCGCATGCCCGAACTCGCCGCCGCCGTCGCCGGGCAGTACGCCGCGGCCGTACGCCTCATGGGCGTCGTCGAAGAGGCGTACGGCAGGGAACGCGAGCGGCTCGACCGAAAGCTCAAGGCCGGCTCCGTACTCGCGGGGGACGCACGCACCCGCTGGCGCGGCTTCCCCCGCGACAGCTCGGCCGCCGAACTGCTCGACGCCCTCGTCGGGAGCCTCTGCGCCCTCGTCCAATGCGCCGTGGCCGCGGCGGACGAGCACGTACAGGACGCCTGGCGCACCGAACCGGGAGCACAGAACGTCGTACTCGAAGGACGCCTGGACCTCGAAGCCGCCGAACGCATCGGCATCGCCGTCCGCCGCTGGCGCCGGGAACTCGAAGAACACGCAGACGAAGAGGTGCGCGGACTCGACCTCGCCTCCGCACCCGACGCCGAGACCGTCGCCGCGCTCGTCGCAACCGCCCTCCTCGGCGGCCGACGCGCCAAGGCCGCGGGCGAGCAACTCGCCGAACGGATCGGCGCCCAAGGCGCACTGCGCCTGCGCGACCAGGGCGGCGAACTGCTGGCGACCTCCATCGACGGCGTGCTCAACAGCGAACGCGACCGCCGACTCGCCCCCCTCGACGCCCTCGACGTCTCCCCAGAACCGCAGGCCGAGCTGATCGCCGCCCTGTCCGTACTCCAGAAGGTGAGGTGACGGCGGTGACTGCCATCACGGGCGACGAGAACCCGACCGCCCAGGAAACGGAACCCGCACCACCGGCCGCCGACGGCGCCCGCTGGGACGACGGGCTCATCGCCAGACGCGCCACCGAACGCATCGACGACCCGCGGGAACGGACGTCCGGCAACCGGGTGGCGGCCGAGGAAGAACTACCGATCGGCAGTAGCTACGACGGCCCCCTGCGCGCCCGACTGGACGCCCTGCGCGAACTCATCGGCCTCTCCCGCACCAGGCTCGACCGGGGTGCACTCACCGAGGCCGGGCGGGTCCTCGACGAAGCGTCCGCCCGCCAACGGCTCTCCTCACGGCACACCGTCGTCGCCATCGCCGGCGCCACGGGCAGCGGCAAGTCCACCCTCTTCAACGCACTCGCCCAGGTGCCCCTCTCCGAGACCGGGCTGCGCCGACCGACCACGGCCGCGCCGATCGCCTGTAGCTGGTCCGAAGGCGCCGCCGGCCTTCTCGACCGGCTCGCCATCCCCTCCCGTCTGCGCCGCCGCCCCCTCGCAGGCGGCGCCGACGAACTCTCCGGCCTGGTGCTCGTCGACCTCCCCGACCATGACTCGGCCCTGGTCAGACATCGCGACCAGGTCGATCGGGTACTCGCGCTGGTCGACGCGGTGATCTGGGTCGTCGACCCGGAGAAGTACGCGGACGCAGCACTGCACGAAAGGTATCTGCGCCCCCTCGCCGGCCATGCCGAAGTCACCTTCGTCGTGCTCAACCAGATCGACCGGCTCCCCGGCGACGCGGCCGACCAGATCCTCGACGACCTGCGCCGACTCCTCGACGACGACGGCATGGCGGTGGGCGAACACGGAGAACCCGGCGCCACCGTGCTCTCCCTCTCGGCGCTCACCGGCGAGGGCGTCGACGAACTGCGCGAGGTGATCGGCACCTTCGTCCAGGAACGGACCGCAGCCGCGCACCGGCTCGCCGCCGACGTCGACGTGGCGGCGGCCAAACTGCGCACGTCCTACGTGGCCGACGGCAGGACCGGACTCGACGAACGCACCCGGGAGGACTTCGCCGCCCGCCTCGCCGAGGCGGTGGGAGCCAAGGCGGCAGGCGAGGCGGCGGAACGAGAATGGCGCCGCCACGCGGGGCGCGCCTGCGGGACGCCCTGGCTGCGCCTGTGGCGCTGGTACGAGCACAAGCGCACGCCCGGTGCCGCGCTGACCCCGGCCGCACCGCCGGTCGAAGAAGAACTGACGGCTCGGCAACGGGTCGAACAGGCGGTCCGTACGGTCGCCGACGAGGCGGCGGCCGGGTTGCCCGCCCCCTGGGCGCAGGCGGTGCGCGAGGCTGCGGTCCGCGGCGCCGAAGGGCTGCCGGAGGCCCTGGACGAACTGGCCGTGTCCGAGGCGACGACCACCGGCAAACGACCGTTGCGGCCCGCGTGGTGGCCGGCGGCCGTCATGGCCCAGGCGGCGATGACACTGCTTCAGATCTACGGCGGGCTGTGGCTGGTGGGACAGATCATCGGATTCCTTCCGCCCGGCCTGATCGTCCCCGCGCTGCTGATGGCCGCAGGAATCGTGGGCGGCCCCCTCGTGGAGTGGGCCTGTACGGGCGCCGTACGGGGTCCCGCCAGGCGCTACGGGCAGGACGCGGAACGGCGACTGAGGGAGGCGGCAGCGGGGTGCGGGCGGGCGCGGGTGCTCGACCCGGTGGCGGGGGAGCTGATGCGGTACCGCGAGGTCCGCGAACGGTACGCGACGGTGGCGGGCAAGTCCGGCGCAGTGACCGGAACCCGGGGGCGCGTTCCGCGTTCCGTCGGCGGCGCCCGACGGGGGGCTCCGGCGGCACCGTGACCCCCGTCGGCGGTGAATCGACCTCGGAGGCCGCTGGTCAGAAGGGTCGTACGAGGACGGTACCCACGTGGGAGTGACGGGGTTTTCCCCAATCGGGCGCTCATCCACAGGCTCAAGCGGCTTCCCTTCGGCGAACGCAGGATGGTGTTCGTGGCTCCGGACAGCGGGCCACGACACCACCCCGGCACCCACGTGGATGCCGGATCAGCCGTTGGAGGAGGCGGGGAGCGATGAACGACACCCTGGTGACCGTGGTGGGCAACGCCGCCACACAGGTGGAGTACCGGGAGACGGCCGGGGGTGGGATGGCCCGCTTCCGCATCGCCGTCACCCCCAGGCGCTGGGACAAACAGAGCGCTGCCTGGATCGACGGACGCACCGGCTTCTACACCGTCTTCGCCTGGCGGTCCCTCGCCATCAACCTCGCCGGATCGGTGTCCGTCGGCGAACCGCTGGTCGTGCACGGTCGGTTGCGCGTGCGCGAGGAGGAGCGGGAAGGGCAGCGCAGGACATCGGTCGACATCGAAGCCATGGCCGTGGGACACGATCTGACGCGCGGTACCGCCGCCTTTCGCCGCGGCGGCAGGACGGGGGCACCTGCAACGACCGAGCCCACGAGCGGTGTGCTGGTGAGGAGCCCGGGCGTGGCTGACGGGGGCAGGAGCGCGGGCGGTGCTTCGGGACGGGCCGCTTCGGGTGTCTTCGCGTCACAGGTGGCGAGTGCATGGGCGACGAGGGCACCTGAGCCGGGAGACACCGAGGGGGCGTCCCCTCCCGGTGGCCCTGTCCCGGGTCGTCATGGCACGGTCGAGATCTCCGAACAGCCACTGGAGGAAACGCGCGGACATCAGGGGGTGCGCGGACACGACGCACAACTCGCGCTCTCCGTCGCCGCGTCCGGCGCGGGTGCGGGTGTGCCTTCGGCGGAGTCCACCGAGGGGCCGCCCTTCTGAGTCTGTCCGGCTGCCCCTGATCCAGGGCCGCCGTCGTTCCTGTGGGACCAGGGCACCGGCAAAACCTGGGCTCGCGGGCTCGGGTTATGCCTTGAAGGAAGGAAGGGGGCCGGCCGTGTACAGGAAATAGGGGGTGGGGGGTGCCCCTATGGGTTTCGTCAACCTGTGGGGGTGGGTTGGGGGTCGTAGAAGGTGCCGTCGCGGAGCATTGCGAACAGCACGTCGGCTCG
>NZ_JBEXVD010000029.1:0-81252 GCF_040638655.1 Streptomyces sp. NPDC005963
GGGGGGGGGGGGGGGGGGGGGGGGGGGGGGGGGGGGGGGGGGGGGGGGGGGGGGCCGCGCGGGGGCCCCCCCCCCCCACTCCCTACGGGTGCTAGGAGTGCTTCGGGTGCTTCTGGTTCTTCAGGACCAAGCGGCCGTGGCCTTCTCCTCGGCGAGGTTTCCGGCAGCCGCCGCCCCCACCGCGCAGCCCACGGATGCCGCGGCGAAGCTGGCGCCCGCCGTCGGTACCCCCAGGGCGACGCCGCCGGCCAGGCAAGCCGATCCCGTGACGGCACCGACCGCAGCGCCGAACCCGATTCCTGCGACGGCTCCCCAATCACCCTCCAGGGTGGCGTTCCACCCCTTCGCAAGGCTCTCCGCGTTGCCGATGTGCCCGATGCCCTTTCCGATCCCGTCGAGCACTCCGCCGAAGCTGATGAGCCCGCTGGGGTCGATCCGGTTGACGGGGTCGCCTTCGGCGTAGAGGTAGGGGTTCTTCTCCTGGCCGCTGGGGTCGGGGCTGGTGAAGCGGCCGATGTTGGGGTCGTAGTAGCGGGCTGCGTAGTGGTAGAGGCCGCTCGGATCCTGGTAGCCGCCCGCGAAGCGGTAGGGCTGGGGGACGGTTTCGGTGGTGGTGGAGCGCTTCACTCCGCGGGGGCTATAGGTGTAGCTGTTGACCTTGGTCCCGGTGGCGTCGGCGAGCGCGACGACGCTGCCGATGGCGTCGGTGAGGTAGTAGTGGGAAGCACCGCCGGTGGTCATGGAGTTGAGGGTGCCCCCGGGTTCCCGGTTGAATCCCCGGTCCACGCCGGCCGTGCTGGTGGCGGACAGACCGAGCGGCCCGTTGTGGAAGAAGGTGTCGCCGAGCCGGATGCGCTCGCTCTGGTCGGTGGAGCCGTACTGCCCGGTGTAGGTGGTCGCACCGACGGTGAGTGACGTCAACTGCGAATAGTCCGACCACTGTTCGGCGGTGCGGGTGCCTTCCGGGGTGGAAGCGGCGGACGTTTCGTTTCCGGAAGCGTCGTGGGACCAGTTGGTCGTCGAGCCGTCCTTCGCGGTGATCTGCTGGGCGTCGTTGATCGTGTAGGTGGTGCCGCGGGGGCAGCCGGCGGCGTTGCCCTGGGAGGTGAGGTTGCCCGCGAGGTCGTAGCAGTACTGCCAGGAGGAGTTCAGTGCGGTGCCCTGCTCCTCCTTGGCGTAGGAGAAGCGCCCGGCGCTGTCGTACGTGTAGGTGGTCTTCAATCCCGCCACCGCGTCGGTACGGGTACGGATCTTGCCGCCGTCCTTCGTGCCGTTGCGGTAGCTGTAGTCCAACTCGGTCAGGGTGCCCTGTGCGGAGGTCGCCTTGATCTTCTCCGGGCGGCCGGAGTTGTCGAGCGTGACCTTCTGGACGGTGCCGCCGGGATAGCTGGTCTGTGTGCGGACGTCATTGCGGTTGTACTCGTACGTGGTCGTCCTGCCTGCCGTCGGCTCCTTGAGCGCGGTGAGCTTGTTGACGGCGTTCCAGGTGTAGTCGGTGACGCCCGAGGGGTCGGTGTAGGTGTCGACGTTGCCCGCGGGGGTGTAGGCGAGCTGCGTTTGCGACCCGTTCTGGAGGGTGCGGACCGTCTCACGGGAGAGCGGGTCGAACTCGTAGCGGATCACCCCGGTGCCGTCGGAGCGCAGGGTGAGGTTGCCGTCGCCGTCGTACTCGTAACGCACGCTGGACGTGGGGGTCGTGACGGTGAGGACCCGGTCGCGGTGGTCGTACGTGCGGGTGGTGGTGATCCCCCGGCCGTCGGTCACGGTCAGCGGGCGTCCCAGGGCGTCGTAGGTGTAGGTGACGGCACCGAGCGGGGCCGGCGGGGTGACCTTCTCCAGATTGCCCTGTCCGTCGTAACGGAAGCTGGTGGAGACCGACTTGGTGGCGGTCATCTTCACCGTCGCCTTGCAGCGCTGGCCTTCGAATCCGCCACAGGTCGGGGAGGCGGGGTTGTGCTCGAAGGTGCGCGTCCCGCCTCCGGTACCGGTCACCGCGACCGTGGTGGTGTTGCCCGCCGCGTCGTACGTGTAGTCGGTTTTCTCGTCGTCGGCGCTGGTCAGCGAGCCGGGGAGGTCCGCCCCGGCGATGGTCTGGTATCCCGTCATGGACGCCGTGGCGCCCGTGGGCAGAGCCGCGGACGTGGGATTGTTCCGACTGTCCCAGCCGTAGGCGGTGACATTGCCCACGCCACCGCCCACGCCCATCGCGTCGGTGGCCGTGGCGATGTTCCGGTTGGCGTCGAACGACGTGGACCGGTCCCTGCCCAAGGCATCCGTGACCTTGGTGACCTCACCGTTCGCGGTGTGTCGGTGCACGGTCGCGTGCTGCTCCGGATCGGTGACCGTTGTGGTCCCGGCCGCCTGGGGATCGGCTGCGGAGTAGGCGTACGTGTACGTGGGTCCGGTGTGCCCGGAGCCGTTGAACGCGGTGGCCCGCAGCATGGAGGTCACCCGGTTGACGCTGTCGTAGGTGAAGACCGTCACCCGCCCCTTGGGCGTGGTGATCTTCGTCAACCGACGCGAGGAGTCGTAGTCGAAGACCGTCGCCTTGCCCTCGGTGTCCGTGGTCTTCGCCAGATCGCCCGCCGGATTCAGGTCGAAGACCGCCGTACGACCTGCGTTGTCCTTCGCCTGCCACTGGTTCGGGTACGTCTTCACCAGGTCGACCCAACGGCCGGAGCGGGTCTCGGTGAGCTTGAAGCCCTTGTGTTCGGTCCCCTGGTTGTGTTGCGTGACGGTGATCGTGCCCTTGTTGCGGTCGGTGACCTTCGTCAGGGTGCCGTGCTGGTCATAGGTGTCCTTCACCCCGGACTTGCGGCTGGTCAGCGTGTAGGTGCCGTCGGTGTTCTCCTTCAGGTCCTTCGAGTAGCCCACCGGAGTGGTGAAGTTGCCCCCGGAGCCGGGGGTGAAGCGGACCGTCGCCCCCGTCGCGTCGTACAGGACGACCTCGGTCGCCGCTACCTTCAGATACCGCTCGTACCCTTGCCACCACCGTTGGGAGACCTTCCCCCACGGTGCGTCCAGCGAGTTGTACGTGCGCGTCAGACGGAGCTTCTGTCCCACACCCGCGATGTCGAAGTCCGTTCCGGCCAGCATCAGATTGCCGTTGGAGAGATTGATCCGGGCGACCAGGGAGTCGGTGATACGGAAGTCCGAGAGCCGGTGCCAGGGCACCGCCCCCTGCCCCTCCGGATCGAACGGGGAAGCCACCCCCGCGCGACGACTCTGCGCCACCTCCGTCGACATACGGGAACGTTTCTCCTGGGCAGTGCGCCATGCGGCCACCTCCGGCGGGGGAGTGGCCTCCTGCCTGTTGGCGACCGGCCTGTTGGAACCAACCCGCACAGGGGGCGATGTCAGGGGAGGGTCGTCCTTTCCCCAACTGGACGACGGACCGGGGTCCGCCGGAGCGGCCAGAACCGGAGACACCGTGGCCGTCAGGGAGAGGGAGGCGAGAGAGGCGACGATGAGCAGACCGGTCCGTCTGCGGACACGCCGAAGAGGCGTGCCGGAGGCACGTGAACGCATGGAAGGCTCCCGAGGAGGGGGCGGAGCGGACGACTCCACGGCCGTCCGGGACGACACGCTGACACAACTCCTTCACAGAGATCCCGGACGTGCCCCCGAACACCGAACGTATTCGGTGGGTAATCAGCCCCTCTGTTTTTGAGGTCCGATGCATCCAACACAAGCCAATCCCAACGGATTTGAGCGCCCGGGCAGCGAGTGAACCGTTGTGTCGAGGCGTTGAGGCTGGCTGAGAACACCTACCCCTGCGGCAGCTATCACGTGAAGGGGAAGTGCCGAGACACGCACGGGTGGTCGGCCGTGCGTGCCACGGGGACCCCGTGATCCGAACAGTGTGGTTCCGGCCGTGCTCGTCCGGTCGGTGGCTCGTCGGGGCCGATCGGATACGTGATGGGCCCGGGTACGCATTCCGCTCGCCCCGCGCGGGTAACGGTCCTGCGTGCCGGAGTACCCTCACTCCGCTGCCGGCGGTCTGCACCACCCGTGGCCTGCCAGGCTCCGGCCCGCCGACACCTCCGTAGGCCATGGGATTGGACGGACTTGTCGTCGAAGCGACCGGCGGAACCCGGATCGGTGGTGGAACCGCCCGTGCGGATCCGACGCGACCTCCGCGCGTGGCCGGCCGCTGGTGCCGCGGGTTCCACCCATCCGCCCTCTTCCCTCTGCCTTCCGCCTTCTGCGGACCACGGCAGCACGCGCCCGCTCCCATCAGCGCGCGACCACCGCCGCCCTTTCCTCACGTGCCGGGTGCCGATTGCCCGGGCGTCCAGGAGTGCTTCCGTACGATCCGCTCCCCGGGACGCCCCGAAGGACGGTCGTCTCCCGGCGAAATCAGTGCACCAGGGGGACCTTCAGCACAGTCCCGTGCACCCCCGGTGCGGCAAGGAGTCATGTCATGTCTGCATTAACCGACGTCCAGCGCGAGGCCGAGCGCATCCATGCGAGTGTGACGCTGAAGGACGTCCAACGGTCGATCGTCATCTGCTTCCTCGCCTGGACGTTCGCCGTGTACGACTTCATCCTCTTCGCGAACCTGCTGCCCGTCATCAGTGAGGAACTGGACTGGACGAGCGCACGGGCCACCGGAGTCAACACCTGGGTGACGGCGGGCACCGCCCTGGTGGCCCTGATGGTCGGTCCCTTCGTGGACCGGTTCGGACGGCGCGCGGGCATCGTCGGCTGTGTCGTGGGGGCGGCGATCGCCTCGCTGCTCACCTGGTTCGGCGGCTATGCGGCCGGTGCCATCGGGACCGCGGGCATCGTGTTGTTGGTGTTGATCCGGGCGCTCGCGGGCGTCGGATACAGCGAGCAGGCGGTCAATGCCACCTATCTCAACGAGATGTTCGCGCACGTGTACACGGACGAGAAGTCCATCCGACGCCGTGGCTTCCTGTTCTCCATCGTGCAGGGCGGCTGGCCCGTCGGCGCGGTGCTCGCCGCGCTCTCCATCTACGTCCTGGAGCCGATCGGCGGCTGGGAACTGTGTTTCGTCGTGGCCGTGTTCCCCGCGGTCTTCATGCTGTTCGCGGCACGGCGGCTGAAGGAGAGCCCGGTCTTCGTCGCCAGACGGCGGATCGCGGAGCTGACGGCCGAGGGCCGTGTGGAGGAAGCCGCCGAACTGGCCCGGCTCACCGGGCAGGACCACATCGAGCACCAGGCCGGCATCGGCGGTCTCTTCCGCGGACAGTCGTTGCGGGCGACGATCTCCCTGTCGACGGCGTTCCTGCTGAACTGGCTCGGCATCCTGGCGTTCGCCTTCCAGGGCACGCTGATCCTGGTCAACGGGAAGGAGGTCTCCTTCACCGGAGCGCTGGAAGTCCTCATCGTCTCCAATGCGGCCGGCTTCCTCGGCTATCTCTTCCACGGCTGGTTGGGCGATCGCATCAGCCGCCGGACGACCATCTTCGCGGGGTGGCTGATCTCCGCCTGCTGTTTCACGATCATGGTCCTGGGTCCGGCGGGTAACTTTCCGCTCCTGGTCAGCGCGTATGCAGTGGGCACCTTCTTTCTGATCGGCCCCTATGCGGCCGTGTTGTTCTTCACCGGTGAGTCCTTCCCGGTGGAGACCCGGGCCACCGGCAGTTCCTTCATCAACTCGCTCGGGCAGGTCGGGGCCATCATCGGGGGCGCCCTGTTCACGGCGACGCTGTCGGCAGCGGGGTCGGGTTCGGACGAGCAGGCCGATGCCTGGATACGCTCCGGTCTGATCTGGGGCTGCCTACCGATCCTGCTGTCCGCGTTCGCCATTCTGTTCAGCCGCAATGTTCAGCCGATCAACAGTACGAGCGAGCGGAACGAGGTGGGTTCCACCGCGAACGTTCCCTCCTCGGGCTGAGGCTTCCCCTGCCGGTGGAACCGGCGTCCTGGCCGACTGACTGCCGTCCGCAGGGGATCGGCTTCCGCGGGCGCCGACTTCCTCAGTAGGGGTCTCAGCGTCCCGCGGGGCGTCTGCGGATGCGTCGGACGAGACCGGAGAGGGCGGCGTCGAGTTCGGTGAGTCGCAACGGTCGGGCGAGCAGGACGAAGACCAGCCCGATCACCAGGGCGCCGGCGAGCCCCGCGCCGATGGCACCCAGGGAGGTGGCACGGTTCGCCGCGACATGCCCGAGGGACGCGGCGAGCACTCCGGCGACCAGCATCCGGGCCAGGGCGCCGGCCGAGGCGGAGCGCCACACTGCGTCCCGTCCCCTCGGCCGGTGCGCACCCCGGTCGGCACGCCGGGATTCGACTCCGGCCAGCGGTTCTTCGCCGTCGCGCGGGGCGGGCACGCCGACCGGGGCCGGCGAAGTCAGCCTGCGGCGCAGGACGATCGCCGTCACCACCCAGCCGACGGTCAGCGCCAGCGAATACGCTCCGGCCATGCCCGTGACCGCCCAGCGCACCGGGAGCAGTGCGTAGGCGGTCGCCGACAGGGTCGCGTTGAGGCCGGCGATCACCAGGTTGAGGAGGAAGGGGGTACGGGTGTCGGAGAGCGCGTAGAAGGCCCGGGAGAGCACGTACTGTCCGGAGAACGCGATCAGACCGGGTGCGAAGGCCATCAGGATCCCGGCCATCATCACGATGCCGTCCGCGTCGGTCCTTCCGTACCCGAACACCACCGTCATCAGCGGCTGCGCCAGGGCCAGCAGGGCACAGGCAGCGGGAACGATCATGGCTGCGCTGGTCCGCAGGGCGTAGGACACGTCCTGCCGCACGCCCGAGAGGTCGCCGTCGGCAGCCGCTCGGCTCATCCGGGGCAGCAGCGCGGTGACGAGGGAGACCGTGATGATGCCGTGCGGCACCGCCCACAGCAGATAGGCGTTGCTGTACGCGCTGAAGCCCACGCCGCCGTCGATGCCCTGGGCGGCGGCCCGTTCGCCCGCTGTCGTCGCGAGCCGGGTGACGACCCAGTACGCGGCCTGGTTGGACAGGACGAGCAGCACGAGCCAACCGGCCGCCCTCAGCGGCCTGGTCAGGCCCTTGCCGCGCCAGTCGAAGCGGGGGCGCCAGCGAAAGCGGGCCGCGCGCAGGGCCGGTGCGAGGGCCAGGGCCTGGAGGGCGATGCCGGCCGTGGTGCCCCAGCCGAGGAGCGCGATCTCCGCATCCGTGAGTGCGGCGCCGTCGGCGGTCGCCAGATAGAGCCCGAACACCGCGATCACCACGACGTTGTTGAGGACAGGCGTCCACATCATCGCGCCGAACCTGCCGCGGGCGTTGAGTACCTGTCCCAGGAGGGTGAACAGACCGAGGAAGAAGATCTGCGGGAGGCAGTAGCGCGCAAAAGCAACCGTCATCTCCGCCTGTCGCCCGCTGTAACCGGTGTAAGCGCCCACGATCGACGGCGCCGCCCACACGGCACCCGCGGTGATCACCAACAGGGCGACGAAGCAGATGGTCAGCAATCGGTCGGTGTACGCGGCGCCGCCGTCCTCGTGC
The DNA here is from genome assembly GCF_040638655.1 of Streptomyces sp. NPDC005963. Classification (NCBI taxonomy): domain Bacteria; kingdom Bacillati; phylum Actinomycetota; class Actinomycetes; order Kitasatosporales; family Streptomycetaceae; genus Streptomyces; species Streptomyces sp. NPDC005963. The sequence continues at coordinate 7,444 of NZ_JBEXVD010000029.1, forward strand.
TCCTTGGCGACCCGGACCAGTTCCGGTACGAAGACGGCGTTCAGGGCGCCACCGACGAGCAGCATGTACACGATCGCGGGTACCGCGTTGGCCACGGCATAGCCGTCGGCGGCGAGCCCGATGCCGAGTGCCGCCGCGATCACCGAGGACCGTACGAACCCGGTCGCGCGGGACACCACCGACCCGGCCGCCATGATCGCGCCGCTCCGGGCGACGGACGGCCCGGCCTTCGTCCGACCTGATGCACCATCCGTCGCGGGTGCCACGGGCGGCGCGCTCACCGGCGTACCAGAAAGGCTCGAAAGGCCCGGTACAGCGCGCGGTTGGCGGTGCCGCCCAACGGTATCTCCCATTCCCCCAGGGTTTCCACGACCTGACCTCCGGTGCCCAGCTTCCAACGCAACAGCCCGTACGAACGATCGGCGGGATCGAGTGTGGAGGGTACCCCGCGCATGTGGTGCACCTCAGCACCCAAACGGGCCATGGACGCTCACAGCCTGGCGTGACCGTCCTGAGCGGCGATGATGACGGGACGACGACCGTTTCCCGTAGCGGCCCGTCACATGGTGGCGGAGTGGCTCAGCCGGTTGAGCCCTGTCGTCGCTCAGAGGCGGTCGACGCGCCCGCCGTGGCGGCCCGTGCCGCTCCCGCGCTGCCCAGGGGGATGACGAGAGGGCTTCCCGCCACGGGGTCCTCGATGATGGTGCAGGGCAGTCCGAAGACCTCCTCGACCAGTTCCCTTGTGATGATCTGCGCGGGCGTGCCCTCGGCGACGACATCTCCGTCCTTCATGGCGATGATGTGCGTTCCGTAGCGTGCCGCCTGGTTGAGGTCGTGCAGCACCGCCACCAGGGTCCGACCCTCCCGGTTGAGCCGGGTGAACAGCTCCAGCAGTTCGATCTGGTGCGCGATGTCGAGGAACGTCGTCGGTTCGTCGAGCAGCAGGAGCGGAGTCTCCTGCGCCAGGACCATCGCGACCCACACGCGTTGGCGCTGGCCACCGGAGAGTTCGTCCACCGGGCGGCCGGAGAGGGCGGAGACGTCGGTGGCCTCCATCGCCCGCAACAGGGCGGTCTCGTCGGCGACCGACCACTGTTTGATCAGCTTCTGATGCGGGTGTCGGCCGCGGGCGATGAGGTCCGCGACGGTGATTCCGTCCGGGGCGAGAGACGTCTGTGGGAGCAGGCCGAGTATCCGGGCCACTTCCTTCGACCGGTAGGACGTGATCGCCTTGCCGTCCAGCACGACCTGACCCGTGCTGGGCTTGAGGAGTTTGGACAGGCCCCGGAGCAGCGTGGACTTGCCGCAGGCGTTGGGACCGACGATGACGGTGAACGATCCGTCAGGAATCCGGACGGACAGGTCCCGCGAGATGGTGCGCCGGTCGTAGCCGATGGTGATGCTCTCGGCCCGCAACCGGGCCGGTGCCGTGGTGTCGGTGTTGCCGGTTGTGCCCGTGGTGTTGGCGATCTCGGCGATCTCGGCGATCTCGGTGGCCGAGGTGGTTGCGGTGCACTCGGGGGACTTGGAGGGTTCGGAGGGCTTGATCTTCTCGGGGGTGTGTCGTTGTGTTTGCTTCATGTCCGGGTTCCTTGGCTGAGCGGTGGGGTCAGTTGGCCCTGCGGGCTTCGCGCACCAGCAGCCACACGAAGTACAGTCCACCGATCGAGACGGTCACGATGCCGACCGGGAGTTGGACCGGGGCGAACAGGCGCTGGCCGATCAGATCCGCGAGGACCAGCAGGAACGCCCCGAGAACCGCCGAGGGCACCAGCGCCACCGATGCGGAGCGGGTGACGCGCCGGGCGATCTGCGGTGCCACGAGGGAGATGAACGCGATGGGCCCCGCCGACGCCGTGACCAGTGCGGTGAGTGCCACGCCGAGGACGACCACGACCAACCGTACGGCGTTGGTACGGGTGCCGAGCGCGGCTGCCGCGTCGTCACCGAGTTCCAGTTGTCTCATGGCGGGACCGAAGGCCAGTGCGAGCGGCACCAAAACGGCGAGGATGCCGAGGACGGGCCAGAGTTGGTCGTACCCCAGGCTGTTGAGGGAGCCGCCGCCCCAGACCGCGGCCAGCATGGCCTCCTCGATGTCCGCGCTCAGTATCAGCCAGGTGTTGAACGCGCCGAGCATGGCCGAGATGGCAATGCCGACGATGATCAGCTGGAATGCCTGCGTCCCCCCGCGGTAGGCCAGCACGAACACCAGGAAGGCGGTTGCGATGCCGCCGAGCAGGGATCCCGCGGCCACCTGGTAGTAGCCGCCGCCGGTCAGCAACATGACGACGAGGGCTCCTGTGTAGGAGCCGGAGGAGAAGCCGATGATGTCGGGGGAGCCGAGGGGGTTCCTGCTGACCGACTGGAAGATCGCTCCGGCGATGGCCAGGGCCGCACCGAGGAGTACGGCCAGGAGCGCCCGGGGGAGCCGCCACTCGATGATGATCTTCTCTGTGCCTGCTTCGCCCCCGCCCGTCAGCGTGCGGACCACTTCGCCGAGGGGGATCTCGTAGGTGCCGTACGCAAGCGAGACCAGTACGGCTCCGGCCGTGAGCACCAGGAAGACCGCGCAGGCCGTTGCGGTGCGCAGATCGAAGCGGAACGACCAGCTCGGGCCGCGCGAGACGAGGACGGGCTTGCCGAAGTCGACGCGGGTGTCGCTCACAGTCCGCTCGCCTTCTTGCGTCGTACGAGAAGGATCAGCACCGGGGCGCCGATGAATGCGGTCACGATGCCGACCTGGAGTTCCTGGGGGGTGAGGACGATCCTGCCGACGGTGTCGGAGACGATCAACAGGATCGGCGCGCAGACGATGGTGTAGGGCATGATCCAGCGCTGGTCGGGGCCGACGAACCAGCGGACGACGTGCGGGACCATCAGACCGACGAAGCCGATCGGCCCTGCCGCGCCGGTGGCTGCGCCGGCCAGCAGCGTGACGGCGATGACCACGGTCACCCGGGTACGACCGACACCGGCGCCCAGCGACCGGGCGAGGTCGTCGCCGAGTGCGATGGCGTTCAGGGAGCGCGCCGATACGAGGGCGAGCAGCAGACCTGTGACGATGAAGGGGAAGACGGTCCAGAAGACGTGCCAGTCGCGGGCGGCGAGCGATCCCGCCGCCCAGCCGCGCATCGCGTCGAAGACCTCGGGCTTCAACAGGGCGATGGCGGACGCCACCCCCGCGAGCACCGCGCTGAGCGCCACGCCGACGAGGGTCAGTTGCACCGGCGTCGCGCCCGCCCGACCGGCGGACCCGAGCACATACACCAGGGTGGTGGTGACGACCGCGCCCACGAAGGACATGCCGAGGTACTGCCCGATGGAGGAGAGCCCGAGGAAGGCGATCCCGAGGGTGACGGCGAATGCGGCGCCCGCGTTGACGCCGAGGATGCCGGGGTCGGCGAGTGGGTTGCGGGTGAGGGCCTGGATGAGCGCCCCGGAGACGCCGAGGGCAGCCCCGACGAGCAGGCCGAGGAAGGCGCGCGGGACCCGGAGGTCGCGCACGATGAAGGCGTCCTCCGAACCGTCGTAGGCGGTGAGCGCGTTCCAGACGTCCCCGAAGGGGATGGACTTGGCTCCGAAGGCCAGGCTCAGCACCAGGCTCACGGCCAGCACGACGAGGCAGACGACCAGCCCGATGGCCCGGCCCGCATGGGTGCTCACCAGCCCCGGCCGGTGCCGCCCGCTGTTTCCGTCGCCCTGGTCGGACGGCCCGGCCGGCGGGGCCTGGTGCCGACCGGGCCGTCCGGCCGGAGCGGCGGCCACTGTGGTGCTCATAGTCCGAGACGCTCCAGCTGCACCTCGTAGAGGTCGCGTCCGAGTTCCTCGTCGCTGGTCTGTTCCCAGATACCCTCCAGTCGGTCTACGGTCTCGCCGTCGAGGGCCTGGTACCGCTTGAGCCATTCCTCGTGCTTGAAGGTCCAGTAGCCGATCACCTGGTACCACTGTGTCGGCAGTTGGAGTTCGTGGCGCAGATACCGTCGTGCCGTACGGAGTTCCTTGGACTCGCCGGCCACCCAGACGTAGGTGCCGGGGGCGATGGCGAGTTCGCGCAGTGCCTCGGTGATGGCGCTGGGGCCGACGCCGTTGCCACGGCCCGGGATCCAGCGCACGTCGAGTCGGTGGGCGGGGCTGGTGAGTTCGATGGTGTGCGAGGGCTCGGCGACCTCGATGACGGCCGTCGCCTCGGTCGAGGGGTCGAGCTGTTCGAGGAGGCGGCCCAGGGCGGGCAACCCGGTGGCGTCGGTGACGAAGACCTGTCGGGCGGCCCCGGTGGGGGGCTCGTACAGCCGTCGGGGCGGGCCGAAGACGATGCGGTCGCCGGTTCGGGCGCGGTTCGCCCAGCCGGCCGCACGACCGTGTCCGTGCAGGACGAAGTCGATGTCCACTTCCCTGGTGTCCGGATCGAACCGCCGGATCGTGTAGGGCGCGACGTGCGGGTAGCGGTCTTCGGGATAGTGCCAGTTCCCGTCCTCGTCGATCTCCGGGAGTACGGGGTCGGCGCCTTCCTCGGGGAAGTGGACGCGGACGTACTCGTCGCCCACCCGGGTCGAGGGGTAGGAGCGCAGCGCCTCGCTGGCCAGGGTGACCCGGGTCATGCCCGGGGAGAGCAGGTGCAACGCGGTCACTTCCGCGAGGATGTACGCGGGCGTCCCGGTCATGAGGTGACCTTGGCGTCGATCTTCGCGAGGACGCCGTCGAGGTGGTTCAGGTTCTCCGTGCCCCAGTCGAAGGAGGAGACGACCGCGGCGGGGGTGTTCTCGAAGACGAGCCCGTTCTTCACGGCCGGGAGGTTCTGCCACACCTTGTTCTTGGCGAGGGAGGTGACGAAGTCCTTGGCGCCGTGTGCATGGATCAGCACGTCGGCGTTGGACAGCTTGCCGATCTGTTCGAGGGACAGCCACTCGCTCACCGTGCCGGGCTCGCCCTTGTGCTCGCCCGGGGTGAAGGGACGGAACGTGGCGCCGACTGCGTCCCAGCCGGGGACGTAGAAGTGCCCGGTGGGGTAGGTGCCCCAGGTGGACATGTCCTGGCCATAGGCGAACACGCCGATGGTGTTGTCGGCCAGGAGGTCCGCGTACTTGGCCTTCAGTTCGTCGGCGCGCTTTCTGAACGTCGCCTGCTGGCGCTTGCCCTCCTCGGCCTTGTCGACGGCCGCGGCGATCATCAGCGTCCGGTCCTCCCAGGCGCCGACGCCCGATGCATCGAGTTGGACGACGGGTGCGATGCCCTGGAGCCGCTCCAGTTCGCCCTTCCTGAGGAACCTCGTCTCCGCGAAGATCATGTCGGGGTTCTGCTTGGCGACGGCCTCCACGTTGAGCTCGTAGTAGGTCCCGACGGTCGCGGTCTTCTTGAGCGCTTCGTGGTAGCGCTTGGGGCGCAGGTCCGGATCGGGGTCGTCGAAACCCTCGACGACCCCGATCGGCTTGATTCCGAGGTCGACGAGGGTCGCGGGCGAGTAGAAGTCGACGGAGACGATGCGCTGCGGCTTCGCGGGGACCTCGACCTTGCCCGCGATGTCGGTGACCGTACGGGTCTTGGCGCCGGAGCCCTTCTCGGATTCCGTTCCGCCTGTCGAGCAGGCGCTCAGGAGCAGTGCGGCGGCGGCGCTCGCGGCGGCCGTCGCGAGGAATCTCCGTCGCGATGGGCGTGATCCGCGGGTGGTGCGGGGTGTCATCGGACTCCTTTGGGAACCCCGTACGGCGGTCACACATGACCGACCAATGCGGGCTTAGGGCAGGCTTGCCTAAGTAAGGTAACTCAGTTCCCATGAGGGTATGGCGACACTCTGTTCTGGTTTCACGACACGCTGGCTCGGGGCAGCGCGGCTAACGGAGCGGCGTCGTCCAAGCCGCTCATCGTCCGGAAGTAGGCGGCGGGCGTATGGCCGGTCACCTGGCGGAACAGATCGATGAAGGTGCTCGGATTGGCGTAGCCGAGACGACGGGAAACGGCCACGACCGGCTTGCCCGCCGCGATCTCGATGAGCGCGGACCGCACCCGGACAAGGATGCGCCACTGGGTGAGGCTGACCCCGGTGTCGCGCTGGAACCAGCGCATCAGGGTGCGCCCGCTCAAGCCGAGTTCCCTCGCCCACTCCTCCGTCGTCCGGTCGTCCGCCGGGTCGGCGATGATCCGCTCGGCGACCGAACGCAACTCCGGGGTCTTGGGCAGGGGGATGTCGAGCGAGGCGGCTTGGACCGGCCTGATGAGGTCCACCCCGACCTGCTGGAGCCGCAGCCGCACGTCGTCCGGCATCGACTCCCGTTGGTTGTGGAGCAGGATCTCGCGCAGAAGCCGGCTCAGCGGGATTCCCGTGACGGTGTGCCAGGTGATGTTGGCCAGTTCGGGCTTGAGGAAGGTTGCGTACGTGACCGTGTCCGCGCTGGCCTTCACCCGGTGTGGCATTTCCGCGGGCAGCCAGATGCCCAACGCCGGCGGCACGAGCCAGACGTGCCCGGCCGCCTCGACCGTCACATTGCCCGTACTGGACCACAGGAGTTCGGGCTCGGGGTGGGACATCTTCTCCCACTCCATCGGTTCGGGCGTGGTGAAGGTGCGCGTCGTGAGCAGCCAGGGGTCCTCGACCTGGCGTTCACCGCTGGGGGTGTAAGCGGTCCACTCGTCGGGTTCCAGGGTCGGTGCTCCCCAGAGCCGTACGGCGGACGGCCTGTGTCGCTTTACCGTCATAACGTGTCACGATACCTGGTTGTGTTGTGATCGTCGGCGTTCCTAGCGTGAGGCGGTGACCGCTCCCGACACCCCTCACGCCCCCAAGCCACCGGGAACCGCCCCGACCGCCAGCCGCACTGCCCCGACCGACTCCGGGCGACACCCCACCGGCCCGCCCGGCGCGGGCGCCCTGATCCGACACGGATCGTTCGACTCGGGTCGGGGATGGCGCCTCGGGGTGGCGAGCGCCGGATTCGCGGGACACCAGATCGCGGAGGCGATGGTTCCCGTCCTCATCGGGGTGGTGATCGACCGGGCCGTCCGCCGGAGCGACCCGGGCGCCCTGCTGAACTGGCTGACCGTGCTGGCCGTCCTGTTCGTCGTACTGATCCTCTGCTGGCGCACCGGCAGCCTCCTCGCCACCCGTGTGTACTCCTACGGGGAGCACGAGTTGCGCCTGCTCGCCTCCGGCCGGGTGCTCCACCCGAGGGGCATGGCCGCGAAACGAGCTCCCGGCGAGGTGCTGATGGTCGCGACCTCCGACGCATCGAACGTCTCCGGCCTCGCCTGGGTCCTCGCAGAACAGGGCGGTGCGCTCGCCGGACTGATCACGGCGACCGTCGCACTGCTCCTGATCTCCTGGCAACTCGCCGCCGTCGTACTGCTGGTGACTGCCCTCCAACTCCTGCTGCTCCACTTCCTGAGCGGGCCGCTGGAGCAGCGCGTGTACGCCGAACAGAGCGGTGCCGCACGGGCGGGCGCGCTCGCCACCGACTTCACCGGTGGGCTGCGCGTGCTCAAGGGATTCGGTGCCGAACAGACCGCGGCCGACCGCTACCGGGACGCCAGCCAGAAATCCGTCCGAGCGGCACTGCGTCGGGTCCGCTCGCTGGCGGATCTGTCCGCCCTGAACTCCGCGCTGTCCGGGCTCTTCCTCGCGGGCGTTGCACTGGCCGCGGGCGCCATGGCCCTCAACGACACCATCACCGTCGGGAACCTCGTCACCGCCGTGGGGCTCGCCCAGGTCGTCGCGGGTCCGATGGAGACACTCGGGTTCCTCGGCGCGGCCGTCGCCTCCAAACGCGGCTCAGCCCGCAGACTGGCCGAACTCCTCGCGGTCCCGCACCGGTTCCCCGCGCTGTCCGCGCCACCCACGACCGACAACGGCACCGCTGTCCGCCCCCCGAATGGCGAAGCACCGGAACACAACGCTCCCAGGACGCTCTTCGCCCTGCGTCGGGACGACCACCTCATCACCGCCGCACGGGGTGAGATCATCGGTGTCCACGCCAGCGGAGAGAGCGCCGTCGAACTGGTCGAACTGATCTCCTGCCGCCGGGTTCCGGACCCCGGGCAGTACGCACTGGACGGCGAGGATGTCTCGGCGCTCTCGCCCGACGAGGCACGCCGGACCGTCTTCGCTCCGCCGCACGACGCCGTCGTGTTCACGGGCAGCATCGCCGACAACCTCGCCGCCGATGCGCCGAACCCGGCCGCGCTCACCGCCGCCGGACTGGACGACGTCCTCGGCCAACTGCCCGACGGGACCCGATCCGCGGTCGGGGAACAGGGCCGACTCCTCTCGGGAGGTCAACGACAGCGACTGCTGCTGGCGCGGGCCCTGCACCAACCGCAGCCGGTTCTGGTCCTGCACGAGCCGACCACTTCCGTCGACAGCGTCACGGAGGATCGCATCGCCCGGGCGCTGCGCGGATTCGACGACCGGGCGATCGTCCTCATCACCACCAGCCCCGCACTCCTCGCCGTCTGCGACCGGGTCTACGACATCCCCGACCGGACCTCACCCGGCGACCGGACCTCACCCGGCGACCGGACCTCACCCGGCGACCGGACCTCACCCGGCGACACGGCGCCGACGGACGACCCGACCCCAGCGGACGGCACGGCCTCGACGGGCGACACGCTCCCGGACGCGGTGACCGCACGATGACCACCACACCCACGACTCACACCCACCCCACAGAAGCGGAGGCATCGGTGTCGACCCCCGAACCCGCACTGCTCCCCGTCGCCTCCGCCCGCGAGACCACCCGCAGCACCCTCCGACTCCTCGCACCCCATCGCACCCGGCTCGCTGGAACCGTTGCGGTGCTGCTCGCCACGGCCGCATTCGCCCTGGTCACACCCGCTCTTCTGGGGGTGATGGTCAACACCGTGGTGGCCGAGCGGCCTTGGACGGAACTACTGCCCCCGGCCGGCGGTGTCCTTGCGGCAACGCTCCTGAGCGCCGGCCTCGGGCGGTGGGGCCGACTGCTCCTCGCCCGCACCGCCCAACACACCCTCGCCGGGCTGCGCGAAGACGTCTTCGCCACCGCGGTCGCCCAGCCCGCCGCCGTACTGGAGCAGGCGGGAACGGGCGATCTGGTGTCCCGCGTGGCGGGTGATGCGGAAGCCGTCAACACCGTGATCGGCCGGGTCCTGCCCGCCTTCGTCTCCGCGTTCTTCACCATTGCGCTGACCCTGATCGGCATCGGGGTCATCGACTGGCGGTTCGCCGTCGCCGTCCTCGCCGCGGCGCCCCTCCAGTACCTCGCGCTGCGTCGATTCCTCGTTCGCTCGGGCCCCGTCTACCGGGCACTCCGCCGAGCCGAGGCGGCACGTGGACAGGAGATCATCGAGACCCTCAATGGTGCCGAGACGGTCGCCGCACTCCGCAGCAGGGACAAGCACCTCGCCAGGATCGCTGCTTCGTCCGAGCACGCCATTGACCACGAACTGCACGCCGTGCGCCTGCGCGCGAACTTCTACGGCCTGCTGAACGTCGCCGAGTGCATCGGACTCGCCGCCGTGCTGGCCGTCGGCTACCGATTGGTCGCCGACTCCAGCGTGAGCCTGGGCGCCGCCACCGCCGCAGCCCTCTACTTCCACCAGTTGTTCGGCCCGGTCGGCGTCCTCCTGTCCAACGTCGACGAACTCCAGGACGCAGGCGCCGGCCTGGCCCGTCTCATCGGCGTCACCGCCCTGCCCGGACCGTCGACCGTGAACACCACCACTCCCGTACCGCCTGGTCCCGGCCGGGTGGTGCTCGATCAGGTCTCCTACGGGTACGTTCCGGGCCGACCGACGCTCGACCGCGTCTCGTTGACCGTCGAGCCCGGCGAAACCGTTGCGGTCGTCGGTGCCAGCGGGGCCGGGAAGACGACGCTCGCCAAGCTCATCGCCGGTGTCCTGACCCCCGACAGCGGTCAGATCGCCATCGACGGCACTCCACCCACGGCCCCGACCGCCGACGGTGGCCCCCGGGTCGTCCTGGTCAGTCAGGAGGTCCATGTCTTCGACGGAACGATCGCGGAGGACCTGCGCCTCTTCGCCCCCGGTGCCGCCAGCGGCGACATAGACCAGGTTGCCGAACGGCTCGACGCCCGCTGGATCGAGGGACTGCCCGCAGGAATCGACACCCCGGTCGGTGCGGCCGGCCGGGAGTTGACCGCCGCCCAATCACAACACCTGGCGCTCCTGCGGCTTGCCCTGGCCGCGCCCCCGGTCGCCGTTCTCGACGAGGCGACGGCCGAGGCGGGCAGTACGGACGCGGGTCTGCTCGACCGGGCGGCGTCCGCGGCCCTGGCCGGACGTACGGGCATCGTGATCGCCCACCGGCTCAGCCAGGCGGCACGCGCCGACCGGATCGTCGTCATGGAAGGCGGCCGGGCCGTCGAGTGCGGCACCCATGCGGAACTGGTACGGGCCGGGGGCCGGTACGCGCGGCTCTGGGATGCCTGGTCCCGGGGCCGCTGAGCCCGCTCCGTCCCGGGCCGTGGGCGGCGGAGGACGGATTCCCCTCACTCGGAGGGGGAAGTGAGGTCCGCCCAGATGGTCTTCCCGGTGGGCGTGTACCGGGTGCCCCACCGTTGGGTGAGTTGGGCGACCAACAACAGGCCGCGCCCGCCCTCGTCGTAGACACGCGCCCGGCGCAGCCGCGGAGAGGTGTAACTGGTGTCGGACACTTCGCAGATGACGGCCCGGTCGTGGATGAGGCGCAGTTGGATCGGTGGTAGTCCGTAGCGGATGGCGTTGGTGACCAACTCGCTCACCACCAACTCGGCGGTGAATCTGATCTCCTCGTCCAGTTCCCATGCGGCGAGCCTGCGGACGGCGTCCGTACGGGCCTCGGCGACCGCGGCCGGGTCGGACGGCACCTCCCAGGTCGCGACCTGGCTCTCGTCGAGACGTCGGGTGCGGGCGATCAGCAGGACACTGTCGTCGTCGGGACGGTCGGGGAGCAGGGCGGCGAACGCATCGTCGCAGAGAGAGTCCAGTGACGGTTCGGTCTCGTCGGGACAGTCGAGCACGCGGAGCAGCGTGTCCCGCCCGGCCTCCACGTCATGGCTGCGGGCCTCGATCAGACCGTCGGTGTAGAGGGCGAGGAGGCTCCCCTCGGGAAGGTCGAACTCCGCGGTCTCGAAGGGCAGACCGCCCAGCCCGAGTGGTGGGCCGATGGGCGCGTCGAGCGTGTGCGCTGTGCCGTCGGGGCGGACGACGGCCGGCAGGGGGTGGCCTGCACTGGCCATCGAGCAACGGCCGACGACGGGGTCGTAGACCGCGTACAGACAGGTGGCTCCGATGTCACCGGTGGCTTCGGCTTCGGCTGCGAAGTCCTCGGCGCCCAGTCGGATGACCACGTCGTCGAGGTGGGTGAGCAGTTCGTCCGGTGGTAGGTCGATGTCGGCGAGCGTACGGACCGCTCCGCGCAGCCGTCCCATCGTCGCCGCTGCCTGGATGCCGTGTCCGACGACATCGCCCACCACCAGGCCGACCCGGGCCCCGGAGAGCGGGATGATGTCGAACCAATCGCCCCCGACGCCCGCCTGGCCCCCGGCCGGTAGATAGCGGGTGGCGATCTCCAGCGCTGCCTGGTCGGGCAGTGCCTGCGGCAGCAGGCTCCGCTGTAGGGTCACGGCGGTCTGGCGTTCGCGCTCGTAGCGGCGGGCGTTGTCGATGCACACGGCCGCCCGGGCGGTGATCTCCTCGGCGAGGAGCAAGTCATCGGACTGGAACCGGGTCGGGCTCTCCCTCCGGGCGAACAGCGCCACTCCGAGGGTCACTCCGCGGGCCCGCATCGGTACGACCATGATGGAGTGGGCGCCGTAGCGGCGGATGCGGGCCGCGCGCTCGGGGTCGTGGACCGCCCAGTCGGCAAGGGTGGCTTCGGTGATCTCGTACATCGAAGGGACCCCCAGGGCCAGGCGTTCGGCCACCGGCGAGCCCACGGGGTAGTCGATCGGGTCGCCCGGCTGCATGGTGCCTTCCGGGAACTCCCGGCCCACGGCCCCCATGGCGGTGCGGCGCATCCGTACGGGACCGCTCGGCGAGGTGGACGACGGCTCGTCACCCTGGTGGGTAAAGCTGAGCAGGTCAACGGCCACGTAGTCAGCGAACCTGGGCATGGTCACGTCGACGAGTTCCTGGGCGGTGCGGGTGATGTCCAAGGTGCTGCCAATGCGGCTGCCGGCCTCGTTGACCAATTGGAGGCGCCGCCGGGCCCAGTAGTGCTTCGTCCGGTCGGATGCGGTGAGGAGCGCACCGCACACCACGCCTTCGGGATTGGTCAGGGGCGCGAGGGCGATGGACCAGGCGTGCTCCTCGCTCTCGCCCGGCACCCGGGCGTAGGTGTCCACCTGGCGTTCTTCGCCGGTCTCGATCACTTCGCGCATGGCCTGGTCGACCTGGGGGCTGGCCTCGCTCACGACGATCTCCGAGGGGAGCAGTCCGCGTATCTGGTCCTCGGGGAGGGCTGCGGCGCGTTCGAAGGCGACATTGACCCGCATGGCCCTCATATCGGTGTCGAAGAGTCCGATGTGGTGGGAGGACCGGTTGAATCCCCACTCCGCGAGCGACCGGTCCTCCTCGGCCAGGGGGCCCGCCTTGGGGCTGGCCGACAGCAGCCACTCGATGCCGCGATCACCCTCCTGCCGCTTCGCCATGAGCCAGGTGCTGACGAAGTGGCCGTCGCGGTGGCGTACGGGGGCCGTACCGATCCAAAGGGTCCGCTCCTGGAGGGCCTCGCCCACCTCGTGGGACACCTGCTCGCCGAAGACCTCGGTCGCGGACCGTCCGACGGCTACGGCGCGGGGGTGGCCCAGCAGTGCGCGGGCCCTCTCGTCCCACTCCGTCACCGTGCCACCGCTATCCGTGGTGACCATGGGGCTGTAGGGCACCAGAGGGGCCGATTGGCCGCTCAAATTCTCCAAAAAATCAGGCATACCACACCATTTCTCCCCCTCTTTAGGTGTTCCCATGCAGGGGGGAGGACGAACACGCGGTGCAATGGTTTGGGGCCCGTGGAGTGGTGGTCGCGACGACTCCCGTCACGGCCGCCCCGGAGCCGCCCGTGGTGTCGGTGGCGAGGGTGGGCGATGTGTCCAGCGCCCCGCCGTCGCTCCGTACGAGCGGGTCACCCGAGGGGTGCGGTCTGTCGGTCGAGCCGGTCCGCGGCGGACAGCAACAGTTCGGTGGTGTGCCGGACGTGGGTGCACAGTGCCTGGGCCGAGGCTTCCGGGTCCCGGGCCAGTGCGGCGTCCAGGAGGGCGCGGTGCTCGCCTGCCAGATCTCGGCTCGGTTCATCGCCGAGGGGCTGTGACCAGCGGCGATATAGCTCTGCCTCGTCCCGCAGGCCCAGTGCCATCTGGAGCAGGCGCCGATTCGCGCAGCCGTTCAGCAGGGCTTTGTGGAAGTCGGCGTGGGCCTCGGACCAGCAGTCGTCGATACGGTCGGCGTCGCCCTGGGCGGTGTAGGGGGTGCGTTCGAGCGTGTGGTGGGCCGCGACGAGGCTGGATTCCCAGGCGAGGTCGCCCTCGACGACGGAGCGGCGCAGGACCAGCGTCTCCAACTCGATGCGCGCATCGGTCAACTCGCCGAGGGTCTCCTTGGAGAGCGGCGTCACCACGAAGCCCTGGTGCGGTTCGGACTGGACGAGGCCCTGCTCCGCCAGCCGTACGAGGGCCTCCCTGAGCACGCTCACACTGACGTCGTACCGCGTGCTGAGCAGGGGGAACTTCAGCCGGTAACCGGGGAGGAGCCGTCCGCTCAGGATGTCGGCGCGCAGTCGTGCGCGCACGTCGTCACTCAGCGTCTGCTTGCCGCCCTTGGTCGCCATGCGCGTCAGTGTAACGATGCATCGAATCGATCGCAAACTTTCGAAAGTCTATTGACTCATCGAATCTGGGAGCTTAGAACGGTGGAGTACCTCCTCGATGACGACATCGAGGCAGACCACTCCAGGAGCGTGCGATGCGTGTGGCGAATGTGGCGGGACGGGCGGCGCTGCTGACCGATGGGGGGTGGACGGACGTGGAGCGTGCCAGCGGCGGTCGATTCCCCTCCGACCCCCAGCAGCTCTTCGAACGGTGGGAGCAATTCCGCGACTGGGCGGCTTCCGCGCCGCCGGGCGGTGACGTGGAGCCGACCCCGGCCGATCTGCGCTCTCCGGTGCCCAACCCGCGCCAGGTGCTGGCGATCGGCCTGAACTACCGCGACCACGCGGGCGAGTCCGGGTTCGCCGTGCCCGAGCACCCCCCCGTGTTCACCAAGTTCGTGTCTTCGATCACCGGCCCGTACGGCGATGTCGTGCTGCCCGACGGCAAGGTGGACTGGGAGGTGGAACTCGTCGCCGTCATCGGCCGGGAGGCATGGCAGGTCGACGAACAGCACGCCTGGGAGCACGTCGCCGGACTCACCGTCGGGCAGGACCTCTCCGAGCGCGACAAGCAACTCTCGGGTCCCGTACCGCAGTTCAGTCTGGGCAAGTCCCACCCGGGCTTCGCTCCGATGGGCCCCTATCTGGTGACCCCGGACGAGTTCGACGACCCCGACAACCTCGAACTGGGCTGTGCGATCAACGGCGAGGAGATGCAGAAGGGGCGTACGGCGGACCTGATCTTCTCCGTGCCCGTCCTGATCGCCCGGCTCTCCGCCGTACTGCCCCTGCTCCCCGGTGACGTGATCTTCACGGGCACACCGGCCGGAGTGGGACTGGGCCGTCGGCCCGCACGGTATCTGGTCGAAGGCGAAGAGCTGGTCAGCCATGTCGAGGGCATCGGCGAAATGCGGCACCGGATGGTCCGCAACTGACGCAGACCGCCGATCGGTGAGCCATGCGCACCACGGCACCGAACCACTCCGCCCGCGCAGGGCGTGCCACCTCACCTGCGCGGGTCCCGGTCCACCACGGCGACCCGGCCGCACCCGTGTCGCCGCGCCCCCGCCCTGTTCGGTCGAGCAGTGCGGAGGTGTCCCCGAGGTCGGGGTCGGCCGACCTCGATCAGCGTCCGGAGCGCCGACGCCAACGAACGCCGGCCACCGGGCGCACGGGGTGGGAGGAGGGACGGACCACTCCGCCGTCCCTCCTCCCACCCCGACCACCTCGTGCCCTCATGACCACCGTGAACCACCACACGGAAACCATCTCGGACCAGCTCAGTAGGGAGAGGCTTCGATGCGAACCCTCGACACTTCCGTCCTCGTCGTCGGGGCCGGACCGGCCGGCCTGACGGCCACGGCCCTGCTCGCCCGCTCGGGCGTCCAGACGATCACCGTGACCAAGTACGCGGGGACGGCGAACTCACCCCGGGCCCACATCACCAACCAGCGCTCGGGCGAGGTCTTCCGAGACCTGGGAATCGAAGAACGCGTGGCAGCACTCGCGACGCCCCACCATCTGATGGGGAACAACGTGTGGGCCACCAGCTTCTCCGGCCAGGAGATCGCCCGACTGATGACCTGGGGCGCGGGCATCGAACGCCGCGCCGACTACGAGGCGTCCAGCCCGTCCTCGATGTGCAACGCTCCCCAACACGTCCTGGAGCCCGTGCTCCTCGAAGCCGCCCAGGAGGCCGGGGCGGACATCCGCTTCAACACGGAACTGGTGGCGATCCACCAGGACGACGACGGAGTGCTCGCCACCGTCCGGGAGCGCACCACCGGCACCGAGTACGCCGTTCGCGCCCAGTACGTGATCGGCGCCGACGGCGGACGGAGCACGGTCGCCACCGAACTCGGGTTCGGCTTCGAGGGTGAGAGCGGACTCGGCGCCGCGGCGAACGTCTGGCTGGAGGCCGACCTCACCCACCACACCGCACACCGGCCGGGGACCCTCTACTGGATGTGTCAGCCGGGCAACGACTACTGGGTCGGCAGTGGCACCTTCATCTGCGTCAAGCCGTGGACCGAGTGGGTCATGCTCTTCATGTACGACCCCGCCGCGGGCGAGCCGGACGTCAGCGAAGAGGCGGTGCTCGCCCGCGCCCGCACCATCATCGGTGACCCGACCGTCGACATCCGCATCAAATCGGTCAGCCGCTGGGAGATCAACCGGGTCGTCGCCCGCGAGTACCGCAAGGGACGCGCCTTCCTCGTCGGTGACGCAGCCCACCGCCATCCGCCCGCCAACGGCCTCGGCTCCAACACCTCCCTCCAGGACTCCTACAACCTGGCCTGGAAGCTCGCCGCCGTCATCCACGGCCAGGCGGGAGCCGAACTGCTCGACAGCTACGACCAGGAACGCCGTCCGGTGGGACGCCAGGTGGTGGAGCGCGCCTTCCAGAGCGTCACCGACATGCTCCCCGTCTCCCAGGCCCTGGGCTTCCGCCCGGGACAGACCGCCGAGGACGGCTGGGCGAGCCTGGCCGAACTCTTCGGCGACAGCGACACGGGACGCCGGCGCCGCAGCGAACTGAACGCCGCGGTGGAACTCCAGAACTACCAGTTCAACTGTCACGGCGTGGAGATGGGACAGCGGTACGCATCCGCCGCGGTGATCGACGACGGCACGCCCTACCCGCCCTTCACCCGTGATCCCGAGCTCTACTACCACCCCACCACCCACCCCGGGGCGTACCTCCCGCACGCTTGGCTCCAGTACGGCACACAGCGCGTCTCGACCCTCGACCTCGCGGGAGGGGGAACGTTCTCCCTGATCACCGGGATCGGCGGTGAGCCCTGGCTCGACGCCGCGCAGAAGCTGGCCGTCGAGTACGGCATCGAACTGCCCGCCCACCGCGTGGGCGAGCGGTGCGACTACGACGACGTCCTGGGCGACTGGGCGCGCCTGCGTGAGATCGCCGAGCGCGGCTGCCTCCTGGTCCGGCCCGACCGGCACATCGCCTGGCGGAGCCAGGACCTGGCCGCCGACCCCGAGCAGGCACTACGGGCCGCCCTCGACGTGATCCTCGCCCGGCCCGCCGCAGTGCGCCGCCCCGGGGCCTGACCCGTACAGCCCTCCCGAGCCGGGTGCCGTGCCACTCGGAGCGGGACAACCCCTGACGACACCCTTCCCGAAGAGGTCACATGGACAAGACAGTGCCCTCCGCCGCGCGAGCGGTGGGCGACATCGGCGACGGAGCCTCCATCGCCGCCGGCGGCTTCGGCCTCTGCGGCATACCCAGTGTGCTGATCGGAGCCCTACTCGACTCCGGTGCACGCGAACTGTCCGTGGTGTCCAACAACTGCGGCGTGGACGACTGGGGCCTCGGTCTGCTCCTTGCGGCCGGCCGCATCTCCCGTGTCACCGCCTCGTACGTGGGCGAGAACAAGGAGTTCGCCCGCCAATACCTGGCGGGCGAGCTGGAGTTGGAACTCACACCCCAGGGCACCCTCGCCGAGCGGCTGCGCGCGGGCGGTGTGGGTGTCCCGGCCTTCTACACCCCCGCGGGGGTGGGCACCCAGGTCGCCGATGGCGGACTGCCCTGGCGCTACGGGCCGAACGGCCAGGTCGCCGTCGCCTCGCCCGCCCGGGAGCTGAGGACCTTCGACGACCGGGTCCACGTACTGGAGCGGGCCATCACCACCGACTTCGCCCTGGTACGGGCCGCGAAGGCGGACCGGCACGGCAATCTCGTGTTCCACGCTTCGGCGCGCAACTTCAATCCGCTCGTGGCGATGGCGGGGAGGATCACCGTCGTCGAGACCGAGGAACTGGTCGAACCGGGCGAACTCGACCCCGATGAGATCCATCTGCCCGGGGTGTTCGTCCAGCGGATCGTGCTGGCGTCGGCCAGCGACCCCCGGGCGGCCAAACGAGTGGAGCGGCGAACCGTGAGCGCTCCCCGCGAGCCGGAAACGACACCGTGATCGCGTACCCACCCCGCTCCTTCGGGGATGCGGGACCCCATCCATCGTCGTACGGACAAGGAGCGAGCGCGTGTCGTTGACCAGGGAGCAGATGGCTGCCCGGGCCGCCCGGGAACTCTCGGACGGACAGTACGTCAACCTCGGGATCGGTCTGCCGACCCTTCTCCCCAACCACCTTCCCGCGGGCGTCGAAGTGATGCTGCACAGCGAGAACGGCATCCTCGGCGTGGGCTCCTACCCGGCCCCCCAGGACGTGGACCCGGACCTGATCAACGCGGGCAAGGAGACGGTCACCACGATTGCGGGAGCCGCGTTCTTCGATTCGTCCCTGAGCTTCGGAATGATCCGGGGCGGTCATCTCGACGTCGCCGTCCTGGGCGGGATGCAGGTGTCCGCCGGGGGTGATCTGGCCAACTGGGTCGTCCCCGGGAAGATGGTCAAGGGCATGGGCGGGGCGATGGACCTGGTGCACGGCGCCCGACGGGTGATCGTGCTGATGGAACACCTCACCAAGGACGGTGCGTACCGGATCGTCGACTCCTGCACCCTGCCGCTCACCGGTCGCGGGGTCGTGCAGCGCATCATCACGGACCTGGCGGTCCTCGACGTCGAAACCGAGGGCCTGGTGCTCAGGGAACTGGCTCCGGGGGTCACCGTGCAGGACGTGCGCGACCGTACGGAGCCCGATCTGCTGGTGCCCGCACCGCCCGTCTCCATGGCGGCCCCTCCGGTCGAAGCGCTCTGACGGGACCCATCCCGGGGAGTGTCGTCGAGTGGCGTCGTCCGCCGGGCGGGGCGGACGGGCTCCCCTCCTCCCGCGCCCGCCCGGAGCGAGCGCAAGGGAGAGATGTCTGTGCAGGTCAGGCAGGTCCGAGCGGCTCATTGAGGCTCGCACTCACATCCAGGCCGATTTCGCACATCGGACGGGAATAGCGCCCAAGTCGGCCATGTTACATTCATGCGCATACAAAAAGATTCGGGGTAGAGCTGTTCGAAGCGGCACCTGAACAGCGACCCACGGGGGCCTCGCCGGGCCGGACGATCCATCGGGTCGCCCCACCCGCGGCGCAGGGCCGGGCCCTCTTCGGCCTTCGGATCATGGCAGCCGCCAGTGCCGCGCGGTGGTTGCCCCGTCACTCGTCGGTCACCCTCGATGAGAGGACGACGATGTTCTCCTCCGGCGAACCCAAGACCCTGACCCATTCGACCTCTCCGATCCCCTGTCCCCGCCCCACGAGTCGGCACGCCCTGCTGGCCCTGCCCTCCCGGGGCGAGTGGGTGCGGACGGCGCGCACCTTCACCTCCGACCTGCTCCGCGCCTGGCGGATCGTGGAGGAGGACCGGGACTCGGCAGTGCTCATCGTGGACGAGTTGACCGTCAATGCCGTGCAGCACGGACATGCGGACACGACCCTGGTCATGGCGTTGGAGGACGGCGTACTACTGATCGCCGTCGTCGACTCCGGCGCGTGCGTCACGCACCGCCCCCAGGAGGACTTCGACCCCGACGAACACGGCCGGGGCACGTGCATCGTGGAGGCCCTCGCGCGTCAGATGCACGTCGAACTCAAGGAGCACGGCTGTCAGGTCAGCGTCGCGCTGCCGGTGGCCGCCGTCGCTCGCGGCGGGCAAGGGTAGGGCGGGCCCGTGTTCGGGCAGCGGTCGAGTGGCGGTCGCGTCGAGCGCGTCCACGCCATCCGTGCGCCCCTCGGTCCGAAGGTGCGACTCCACGCCAGGGCAGGGACAGGAGCCGCACCTTCGGGGTCTTGGACCCCCGTCGCGCCCCGCCCCTTCGGCCCGGCGGCATCGCCCGAGGCGGTGCGCCCGGGCGCCGGCGGGGCGCGCGGGGGTGGTCGTCCTGGGACCCGTTCTAGCCCCACGCGGTTCCAGACGTCAAGACACTCTCGAAAGTTGTCATCAGATTCGGTGATGATGATCGAAGGGTGCTCCTTCGGGGTGGCGTATTCCTCGATCGGCCGCCCGTCGGTGGGGTGGGATGTCGCATCGATGTGCGTCGGACACCCGTCGGCGCCGTCGCGGCCGCTGCGGGACGGCGGCGGGAGGGGCCCCGCGAAACATTTAGCGAAAGTATCTGTAACTTTCGAAAGCTTATTGACTCGCCGAATGTGGTGCCGTACACATATGACATCCGGAATGGCCGTCGAAGCCCGGCGGTCACCCGGCGAAGGAGTCGCGAACACCGTCCGTGAGCGTCGTCCGGCCGCTTCCGCGGTAGGGAACGCCCCCGGTCCGCCCGTGATCCGCGACCCCACCAACCACACACGGGACATCCGCGAACTGCGCGCAGAGGGCCGCAGCACGGAGCTTCTGAGATCACTTCAGCATCCGTAAGGAGTGTGGAACGATGCCGCTCCACCGCCTCAACTCTCTTGTCATCGGGGTTCCCAACGTCGGCGAGACGGCCGCCTACTACTCCGACTTCGGTCTGACCCAGGACGACACCGGGTGGTTCACCACCCGCGACGCCGGGCAGCAGCTCAAGATCGAGCACGCCCCGACCCGTCGTCTGCTCGAACTGAGCATGGGCGTCGACGACCCCGACGACCTGGACCGGATCGTCAGCCGTCTGGCGAAGCTCGACATCCCCTCCTGGCGCGAGGGCACCGCGGTGGTCACCCACGAGCCCGTCGCCGGGTTCCGGGCCGTGATCCGCGTCGCCGACCGCATCACCCAGGCCGAGGAGCCGCCGACGCCCTACAACGGACCGGGCCGAAGGGAGCGCGGCCCCGGCCGTGCCCCCGGCGTCCTGCGCGAACACTCCGTACGCCCCCGCAAGCTCGGGCACGTCGTGATGGGCTCGACCGACCACGAGGTGACCCGGCGCTTCTTCACGGACGGACTGGGGTTCAAGACCAGCGATGCCATCAAGGGCCACGGGACCTTCATGCGCTGCTCGACCGACCACCACAACGTCCTCGTGCTCGCCGCCCCGGTGAACTTCCTGCACCACACCTCGTGGCAGGTCGAAGACATAGACGAGGTCGGCAGGGGCGCCTTCTCCATGCTGGAGGAACACCCCGAACGCCATGTGTGGGGCCTCGGTCGCCACCACGCGGGGTCGAACTTCTTCTGGTACCTGAAGGACCCCGCCGGCAACTTCTCCGAGTACTACTCCGACATGGACACCATTCTCGACGACCAACTGTGGACGCCCGAGACGCTGGAGGGCGCCAAGGGCCTCTTCAGCTGGGGTCCGCCGCCCCCGGCGTCCTTCCTGCACCCCGAAGACCTCGCGGCGCTGATGACCGGTTCGCACCAAGCGTCATGACCAGCACGTCATCTCCCACTTCCGGGAAACCGTCCGCCAGAGAGGCTGTCACGCCCATGCGCACTCTTGAGACCGACGTCCTC
This sequence comes from Streptomyces sp. NPDC005963, assembly GCF_040638655.1. Lineage (NCBI taxonomy): Bacteria > Bacillati > Actinomycetota > Actinomycetes > Kitasatosporales > Streptomycetaceae > Streptomyces > Streptomyces sp. NPDC005963. Next base: position 28,573 of record NZ_JBEXVD010000029.1, read on the forward strand.
ATCGTGGGCGCGGGCCCCGCCGGACTCACGGCCTCCGCACTCCTCGCGCGCTCCGGCGTCGATGCGATCACCGTCACCAAGTACCCCGCCACGGCCCACACCCCGCGTGCGCACATCACCAACCAGCGAGCGATGGAGATCTATCGCGACCTGGGCATCGAAGACCGGGTGCGCGCGGTCGCCACACCGGGCGACCTGATGGGCGACAACGTGTGGGCCACCAGCTTCGCCGGGCAGGAACTCGCCCGGATGAAGGCGTGGGGAACCCGCGTGGACCGCAAGGCCGACTACGAGGCGGCCAGCCCGTGCACGATGAGCAACGTCGGACAGCACCTGCTGGAACCGATCATCCTCGAATCAGCACTCGACAACGGGGCCGACATCCGCTTCGGCACCGAACTGCTGGACATCACCCAGGACGAGGACGCGGTGTACGGCACCGTCATCGAGCGGGCCACAGGCGAGACCTACCGCATCAAGGCCGGCTACGCCCTGGGAACCGACGGCGGTCGAAGCACCGTCGCCGAACGCCTCGGATTCTCCCTGGAGGGCGAGACCGGACTGGGCCACGCGGTCAACGTGTGGTTGGAAGCCGATCTCACCCGCTACCGGGAACACCGGCCCGGGACGCTGTTCTTCACCGTCCAGCCGGGCAAGGACTTCTGGCTCGGCGCGGGCACCTACATCTGTCTCAAGCCCTGGACCGAGTGGGTGCTCATCGTCGTCTACGACCCCGCCGTCGAACAGCTCGACATCAGCGAGGAAGCCATGCTCGCCCGGGTGCACGCCACCATCGGCGACCCCTCCGTCGACGTGCGCATCAAGGACATCAGCCAGTGGCAGATGAACCACGTGCTCGCCACCGAATACCGCAAGGGACGCGTCTTCCTCGCCGGTGACGCGGCCCACCGGCACCCCCCGGCGAACGGACTCGGCACCAACACCTCCGTCCAGGACTCCTACAACCTCGCCTGGAAAATCGCCCTGGCGGTACGTGGCAAGGCCGGCGACGGACTGCTCGACAGCTATCACGCCGAGCGCCATCCGGTCGGCAGACAGGTGGTCGACCGGGCGTTGAAGAGCGTCGGACTGGTTGCCGAAATCCCCTCCGTACTGGGTGTCCGCGCCGGCCAGAGCGACGAGGAGGGCAAAGCGGCCCTCGCCGAGTTCTTCAGCGACAGCGAGCAGGGCCGCGAGCGCAGACACCAACTGGAAGAGATCCTGCGGGAGAACGACTACCACTTCAACGCCCACGGTGTGGAGCTCGGACAGCGCTATGCCTCGGGCGCAGTGGTTCCCGATGGCACGGCGGAGCCCGCTCGACTCCGGGACGCCGAACTCTTCCACCAGCCCACGACCCACCCGGGCGCCAGCCTGCCGCACGTATGGCTGGAGCACGCGGGAGAGCGCATCTCGACCCTCGATCTGACGGGCCACGGCGACTTCGCCCTGCTCACCGGCATCGGGGGCGAGCCGTGGCTCGCCGCAGCGGAACAGGTGTCGACCGAACTCGGCGTCGAGATAGTGCCCCGTCCCGTGGGCTACCGCCTGGCGTATGACGACGTCTACGGCGACTGGAGCCGCGCCCGTGAAGTCGACGACCGCGGCTGTCTGCTCGTCCGTCCGGACCGACACATCGCCTGGCGCTCCCAGGACATGACCGCCGATCCCGCCCAGACCCTGCGGAACGTCATGCGGCAACTACTCGGCCTCGGCTGAGCACCCAAGGAGAACCATCATGGAAATCGGCCTGCTCTTGTTGAGACTCCTCCTCGGAGGACTCCTCTTCGGCCACGCGGCACAGAAGATGTTCGGGTGGTTCCGGGGGCACGGCCCCGAAGGCACCGGCAAGGTCTTCGAGACGTGGGGGTTCCGCCCCGGAAAGTCCCTGGTCATCCTGGCCGCCGTCTGCGAACTGACCGCTGCGGCGCTCGTGGTGCTCGGACTGCTGACGCCCCTGGGCGCAGCCATTGCCTTCGGCACCATGCTGGTCGCCGGCTCGGTCAATGTGTCGAAGGGCATCTGGGCCCAGAACGGCGGCTATGAGCTCCCGTTGGTGTACGGCGGCCTGGCGCTCGGCCTCGGATACACCGGCCCGGGGGAGTGGTCGCTCGATCGTGCACTGGGGTGGGAGGACCTGTCCGGCGCGGGCTGGGGCTCCGCCGCTCTGGCACTCGGCCTCGTCACCGGGCTGATCGCCATCTCCAGGGCGTCCCGGGAGCTCCGCCGCCAAGCTGCGTGACCGCACTCCTCCCAACACACCGCAACTCCCCGCGGCGAAAGCGAAAGGCATCACTCATGGTCGGAAAAGACAGTCACGTCGTTGTCATCGGAGGCACCAAAGGGCTGGGGTACGAGGTCGCCAAGGCGTGTGTGGCACGCGGCGCCCGCGTCACCCTCACCGGGCGCGACAAGGCCGATGCACAGGCCCGCGCCGAGGAACTCGGACCCCTCGCCACGGGCGCGGTCTGCGAACTCACGGACTGGAACTCCATCAGGCAGTTGTTCGCCGGGCTGGACCGTGTGGACCACCTCGTGCTCACCGCCCTGGACCGGGACTTCAACACCATCGCCGACTTCCGTCCGGACGACTGCGCCCGCACGACGCTGATGAAGACGGTCGGCTATGCGACGGCGGTGCACGAGGCACTGCCGAAGTTCACCGATGACGCTTCCGTGGTGATGTTCAGCGGTCTTTCGATGTGGCGCCCGGTACCCGGTTCGACCACGATCTCGATGGCGAACGCCGGCATCATCGGCCTGGTCAACTCGCTCGCCGTGGAGGTTCCGCCGGTACGGGTGAACGCCATCACGCCGGGCATCGTCACCGGAACCGCCGCCGTGGACGACGCGGACGACGTGCGCAGCGACTGGTTCGAGGCGATGCGCCAGCGCACGCCGGCCAAGCGCCTCCCCACCTCGGACGACATCGTCGAGTCGACCCTGTTCCTCCTCGAATGCCGCGGCATCAACGGCGCCAACCTCGTCGTCGACGCCGGAATGCACCTCGCCTGACCGCGGGCCCGGCGGCCGTCCCCCGGCCACGGCCGGGCCGGTGCCGGGAAACGCAGACCTGCCCTGTCGTACCGCCCCCCACCTGAACCGCGCACCCTCCCGAAAGGAACACCGTCATGACCGACAGCACCTCGCACCTCTCTCCGCGGGCCGTAGCGGAGGCGTACTTCAAGCGCATGGACGCCGGACAGGACTTCCTCGACCTGTTCGCGGACGACGCGTACGTCTGTTTCCCCAAGCACGCGCCGGCCAGGGGTCTTGAGGAGGTCCGGGGCCTCTTCGGCGACATCTTCGTGTTGTTCCGCTCGGTGGTCCACGAGATCGCCTACTTCAACTACATCGCCCAGGGGGACTTCCTCATCGTGGAGGGGACCACCCACGGCGAACTGGCGGACGGCACGAGATGGCGTGCCACCGAAGGGCTCGGCGGACGGTTCTGCAATGTGTTCGAGATCCGGGAGGGGAAGATCCGGCGTCTGCACATCTACCTCGACCCCGACTACGGCGATGCCGACACCGAGCGCTACCCCTGGCTCGCGGCTGCCTGACCGGCCTACGCACGTACGGGCCGAGGCACGGTACGCCACGGTCCCGCGGTGTGTGGCGCGGTCCGGGGCACTCCGCAGGAGCGTCCCGGCCGAGGAGAGCAGTCGGCCGGGGGGACCGCAGTGGGTGGGCAGCGCCGGGGGCTGCCCACCGGGAGAGCCTCCGGCGCCGTACAAGTGGTGGGCACCCGTACGGCCAGGGGCTCGCTGACCGTGGTGTGGGGCGGCCCCGGCGGACTGAAGGGGGTGAAAGCTGCTACGGATTTTCTAGTCATTCATAGTCACTTCTAGTCGCACGTCCCGGATATCTTGATCTTGTGAAGCTTTCGGAGTGGGCGCGGCAGCAGGGCGTGAGTTACCAGACCGCCTGGCGATGGGTGAAGGACGGCAAGATGCCCGTTCCAGTCACCCAGGCGCCGTCCGGGACCTGGCTGGTCGCCGTGCCCGCTCCGGATGCCTCTGCGGTGTCGGGGCGGGTGGTGGCGTACTGCCGTGTCTCGTCAGTCGACCAGAAGGCCGACTTGGGCCGGCAGGCGTCACGGGTGGTGGACGGGGCGAACGGGCTTGGTCTGTCGGTCGCGGAAGTCGTGACCGAGGTCGGTTCGGGGCTGAACGGGCGGCGGCGCAAGCTGCACCGGGTGCTGTCCGACCCGCAGGTGGCGGTGATCGTGGTCGAGCACCGCGACCGGCTGGCCCGGTTCGGCGTCGAGCACCTCGAAGCGGTCCTGTCGGCGTCCGGGCGGCGCCTTGTTGTCCTCGACCCCACCGAGACCGCTGACGACCTCGTACGGGACATCACCGAAGTCCTCACGTCGATGTGCGCCCGCTTGTACGGGCGGCGCGCGGCGAGGAACCGGGCCGCTCGCGCGGTGGCCGTGGCGACCGGCGAGGCCGCCGAATGAAGAAGTTCCAGCCGCAGCCCGGGTTCGTGGTGCAGGCGTTCCGGTTCGCGCTGGACCCGAACGCCACCCAGGAGCACGCGCTGCGCTCGCACTGCGGTGCGGCGCGTGCCGCGTACAACTGGGCTGTCGGCTGGGTTGAGGCGTCGTGGTGGCAGCGCCGCGCGGAGGAGTCCTACGGCGTCCCCGAAGAGTCGCTGACCGAGTGGCGGCCGTGGTCGCTGCCCGCCCTGCGTAAGGCGTTCAACGAGACCAAGCACACCGATCCGAGGTTCGCCGCCTGGTGGGAGGAGAACTCCAAGGAGGCGTACAACACTGGTCTCGCGAACGCTTCGGCCGCGTTCGACAACTACGCGAAGTCGAAGAACGGCAAGCGGATGGGCGCGCCCCGGTTCAAGTCGAAGCGGAAGGCGCGTGTTTCCTGCCGGTTCACGACCGGCACGATCCGCGTGGACACGGACGGCCGACACGTCACCCTGCCGAGGCTGGGCACGCTCCGCACCCACGAACCCACGGTGAAGCTCCTGGCCCGCGTCCAGGCCGGGACGGCGCGGATCCTGTCCGCGACCGTCCGCCACGAACGCGGGCGCTGGTTCGTCTCGTTCCAGGTCGAGGTCAAGCGCGACCTGGAACGCGTCGCGCGCCCGGATGTCGCGGTCGGGATCGACCTCGGCGTGAAGACCCTCGCAGTCATGGCCGACTCGACGGGTGAGATCCGCACCGTCGCGAATCCCGGGCACTACGACGCCGCGCGCAAGCAGTTGTGCCGCGCCTCCCGGACCGTGTCCCGCCGCCAGGGCCCCGACCGCCGCACCGGACGCAAGCCGTCGAAGCGGTGGGAGAAGGCCAACGCCGCCCGCAACAAGGTGCACCACCGCGTGGCGAACCTCCGCGAGGACGCCCTGCACAAGCTCACCACGGCCGTGGCCGCCGAGTACGGCACGGTCGCGGTCGAGGACCTCAACGTCGCCGGCATGCTCAAGAACCGGCGCCTCGCCCGCCGCATCGCCGACGCCGGATTCGGCGAGATCCGCCGCCAGCTCGACTACAAGACGCGCCAGCGCCACGCCACCCGCCTCGTGGTCGCGAACCGCTGGTACCCCTCCTCCAAGACCTGTTCCGGGTGCGGCGCGGTGAAAGCCAAGCTGCCGCTGCACATCCGGACCTACCAGTGCGACGCCTGCCACCTGGTCATCGACCGGGACGACAACGCCGCACGCAACCTCGCCGCCCTCGCGGCAGCCGTAGTAACTGGTACCGGAGTGGCCGGAGACCAGGACACCGCACCAGCGGTGTCGAAGCCTCGTGGAGCCGACCAGAAGACCCGCGCCACCCGCACCCGTCGCAAGACGAGTGCGGGGCGGGCAGGTGGCGCAACCCTGCCGCACCAGCGGCAGACGGAAACGAGAGACCGTACTCAAGCCGAAGCCCTCACGCTTTGGTGATGTGACGGACCTTCCGGGCCGAAATGCCCGGAATGCTGAGACCTGGCTACGGTCTTGGCAACGGGAGGAACCAGCGCCCATCTCACCAGTTGACCCCTCGGTCGCCGAAACCGGGCAATCTCGGGTGGGGACGCTGCGCGAGGTGGTTGAGTACTCGTACTCACGTCCGAGGAAGTGGCTCGGGCGACGATGGAGATCACTTCGTTCGAGAACCCGAGGATCCGCATATGCTCAGCCGTCTCGCCGGCGCCCTGGTGCCCGCCGTCGGTCGTCTGTCGGTCACCGTCGATGCCGACGCCGACTTCGCGCCGGGCAGCATCGTCGCCGCCAATCACACCTCGCTGGCCGACCCCGTGGTCGTGCTCGCCGCCCTGCGCCAACTGGGGGTCGAGCCGGTCGTCATGGCGGCAGCGGGTCTCTGGCGGATCCCCCTACTCGGCGGGGCGTTGGCGCGCGAGGGGCACATACCCGTGTACCGAAGGGACCGTCGAGCCGCCGCCGCCCTGGACGGTGCAGCCGAAGCCCTGGCCCGGGGCCGCATCGTCCTGATCTACGGCGAAGGCGGTCTGCCGCGCCGCAGGGATGTCGCGGAAGCAGCCCCGGAGCCGTTCCGCACCGGGCTGTCCCGACTTGCGCAACGCACCGGAGCCCCGATCATTCCGCTGGGGCAGGCCGGTGCCCGGCGCATCACGTCGGGAAGCCGTGCCAAGCAAATCGCGGGAGCGGTCACGGCACCCTTGCGCCGGCCGACGCTCCACGTCCATGTCGGGGCGCCCGTCCTCATGTCGGAAGGGCATCCGATTCCCACTGCGCGTGCCCACGAGGCGGTCACCGCCGCCTGGCGTACGGCAGCCGCACACCTCGACGAACCGGCCGCCCGGGTGGAGTGACCGTGAGACGGCACCGACCGCTGAAGAACTCGGGGTCCCTCATGAGGCTGCTTCCCGACGGCCAAGTCGCCCCTTGACCTCAATCAAGCTTGAGGTTTTACCTTCGGGCTCATGAGCATCGAAGTCACCGCTTGGACACAGGTCCAGTCCGTCGTCAACGCCCAACAGGAACGACGCCCCTTCGCCCGCGCCACCGTGCGTCGCATCGGCGCCTTCGCCCGCCCACACCGCCGCCGCATCCTCCAGTTCGTCCTGATCAGCGTCCTCACCGCACTGCTCGCCGTGGCCACGCCCGTGCTGGCCGGACGCGTGGTCAACGTCATCGTCTCCGGAGGCGAGTCCCGCGTCGTCATCCAACTCGCCCTGCTGATCGCGTTGATAGCGGTCGTCGAAGCCGCCCTCGGCCTGGTGGAACGCTGGCTCTCCGCCACCCTCGGCGAAAGCCTGATCCTCGATCTACGACGCGCCGTCTTCGACCACGTCCAGCGGATGCCCGTCGCCTTCTTCACCCGCACCCGCACCGGGGCGCTCGTCAGCCGTCTCAACAACGATGTGATCGGGGCGCAGCGGGCCTTCAGCAACACCCTGTCCAGCGTGGTGAGCGACCTGGTCACCCTGGTGCTCACCCTCGTCGTCATGCTCACGCTGTCGTGGCAGATCACCCTGCTCGCACTCGTCCTGCTCCCGGTGTTCGTGGTGCCCGCACGACTGATGGGCACCCGGATGGCCCGGTTGCGGCGCGAGGCGTCCCAACTGGACGCAGCCATGGGCACCCGGATGACCGAGCGGTTCTCCGCACCCGGAGCGACCCTGGTCAAACTGTTCGGACGACCGGGGGACGAGTCACGGGAGTTCGCCGCCCGGGCCGGTCGGGTCCGTGACATCGGCGTGCGCACGTCCCTCGCGTACTCCGCCTTCGTCACCGCACTCACCCTGGTCTCCGCCCTCGCGCTCGCCCTGGTCTACGGTCTCGGCGGCTACTACGCACTCCGGGGCAGCCTGGAGCCCGGCGCCGTCGTCTCCCTCGCCCTGCTCCTGACCCGGTTGTACGCGCCCCTGACGACCCTGGCCGGCGCACGCGTCGAGGTGATGAGCGCCCTGGTCAGCTTTGAGCGGGTCTTCGAGGTCCTCGACCTCAAGCCGTTGATCGAAGACAAGCCGGATGCCCGCAACGTGCCCCAGGGGCCGGTGTCGGTGGAGTTCCGCGATGTGCGGTTCAGCTACCCCTCCGCGGACAAGGTGTCCCTCGCCTCGCTGGAGGAGGCCGCCGCTCTCGACACCCGGGACGGCGAAGAGGTCCTGCACGGGATCTCCTTCCGGGTGGAGCCGGGACAGACCGTCGCCCTCGTCGGCTCCTCCGGGGCGGGCAAGTCCACCCTCGCCAGTCTGCTGCCCCGGCTGTACGACGTGGACGAAGGCGCCGTCCGTATCGGCGGGATCGACGTGCGCGACCTCTCGGCCGAATCGCTGCGCTCCACCCTGGGCATGGTGACGCAGGACGGCCACCTCTTCCACGAGTCCGTACGCGACAATCTGCTCCTGGCCCGACCCGGGGCATCCGAGGACGAACTGTGGGACGCACTGCGCCGCGCCCGGCTCGACCAGTTGGTGCGGGCACTGCCCGACGGCCTCGACACGATCGTCGGGGAGCGGGGCTACCGGCTGTCGGGCGGCGAGCGTCAGCGCATGACCATCGCCCGGCTCCTCCTCGCCCGGCAGCGCGTCGTCATCCTCGACGAGGCCACCGCCCACCTCGACAACACCTCGGAAGCAGCGGTGCAGGCGGCGCTCGCCGAGGCACTGGAGGACCGTACCGCCGTGGTGATCGCGCATCGGCTCTCGACGGTGCGCGCCGCGGATCTGATCCTCGTCGTGGAGGAGGGCCGGGTGGTGGAACGCGGCACTCACGAGGACCTGTTGGCACAGGAGGGGCGGTACGCGGAGCTGTACCGGACACAGTTCGCCGACTCCGTGGAGCGGAACGCCGACGCGGGTGCACTGGTGTGAAGGTGCGGCAGTCCCACGAGGCCGGCCCGTCCCGGGCGGCCCGACGGGGCTGCCGCACTTCGTGTTCTCGGTCAAGTACGACAACAGCCGTGATGTGCAGAGTCGTCGTCATCCTCCGCATCCGGCACGACGGACGGATCGTCCTCCGACCCGGCAGTAGCGGATGGAGCGAACAGTGAATCCGTCCGGTGATGCCCGGTTGCCGTTGTGCGAGCTCCTCACACCCGTGGTGTGCCGTCCCCCAGCGCGGCGATGGCCCGCACGACCCGGTCGGCGAACGGTTCCAGCAGGGTGGCGAACCCGTCCCAACGCTCTTCGGTCTCTCCCCGGTAGACGGCCCGTGCATGGGCGAGTACGGGGCGGAGGTCGGCCGGGAGCCGCACGAGGGCCCAGTCTGCCGCCGATTCCTTGGAATCGATGGTGCCGGTCTCCAAGGTCATCCAGATCCGGGCGAGCGTGAGGACCACATTGCGCGTGTCGGAGTGCAGTTCGCCCAGCAGTTCGGGCACCCCCGCGGTCAACGCCCTGATGACGTCCCCGTACGGAACGGGGTCGAGGACCTCGCCCGGTGGCGGGCCGGCCAACGGGCTGTCGCCCTGGAGCACCATGGTGATCAGCAGAGCCAGATCGGGATCCGGCGTCGGCGAGGGGATCCAGCCGCCCTCGTAGGAGTCGCGCAGCCATTCGCCGTACTGGAACTCCCGCCGCGGCGGATAGTGCCACGGTCGTACATCGGACCGTACGGCGATGGTGAGCTCCACCGGTCGGACACCGCTGAGGGCATCCGGGCTGGACACCAACAGCAGTCGTTCGACCAACTCCCGTCGTAGGGTCTCCGTGGTCCGTCCGGTGATCAGCACAAACACATCGATGTCGCTGTGCGGACGCATTCCGCCGAGCACCGCGGAACCATGGGAGTACACCCCGATCACCTGGGGACCCAGCACCCGATGGACCAGGGCGACCACGTCGTTCGTCTGGGTCACGGGGAACCCTTCCTTCGCGGGCCATCGGCCACGGTCCACACCCTGCCCCGCCTCGGTCGACACCAGGACAAGGGGCAGATGGTAGACAACGGACCGGCCCGGAACAACCGAATTCACCGGGCGAGCCGTCCCGCCGAAGCACGTCCTCGCACGTCCTCGCGCGAGCGGTGAACACGATCGCCCTGCCCGCGGCCGTGCAAGCGGGTGCGGGCGACGGGATGCCCCGACGCACGACGGCAGCACCGCCCGCACCGCCCTGCGTCAGCCCACCGGCCCCGGATCGACCGGATGGGTGGCCATGGCGTGGACGGTGACGTCCATCCACGGCCACACCGGCAAGGAGGAGATGATCGTGTGCATCTCGGTCGGGTCCGCCGCCCGCCACAATCCCCAGTTCTCCGTGCGACCCGGCACGCGCCACATGCGCACCAGATGCCCGGCGTCGACGAGTTCGGCCGCACGGAGGCGTTCCGCCTCCGAGATCGACTCCTTGCGCTCGGGTTCCATGCCCTCGGGCCATGAGATCCGGATGTTGACGAGGAACTCCATCGGTACTTCCTTAGTGGGTGTCGGGTTGTGCGTATGGGTCGCAGCACGGTGCCGTGCCGGCCCCGTGATCAGTCGCCGAAGGGGTCCGCCGGTGTGCCGTGTTCCGTGACGATGGACTTCGTCTGGAGGAACTCGGCGACCGCCTCGACACCGTTTTCGCGCCCGATGCCGGACTGCTTGTAGCCGCCGAACGGCACGCTCCAGTGCAGCAGGCGGTAGGTGTTCACCCAGACCACACCGGCCTCCAACCGTCGGGCCACCCGGTGGGCACGGGCACTGTCCGCGGTCCAGAAGCCCGCGGCCAGCCCGAACTCGACGGAGTTGGCGATCGCCACGGCCTCGTCCTCGGTGTCGAACGGGTGGACTGTGACCACCGGGCCGAAGACCTCCTCACGGCAGACCGCGAGCTCCCGATCGGCGTCGACCAGGACGGTCGGCTCGTACCAGAACCCGGCCTCGGCGTCGGCGACGGCGGCCCGACGGCCGCCCGTCGCCGCCTTGGCCCCTCGGCTCAGGGCGTCGTCGACCAGGGACTCGATGCGTTCCAACGCCGCTGCCGATGCGACCGGTCCGATGTGGGTACGGGGATCGCGGGGGTCGCCGACGCGCAGCCGGGCGACCGCGTCGACGTAGCGGGTGAGGAACTCCTCGTACACCTCGCGCTGGACGAGGATGCGGGAGCCCGCGACGCAGGTCTGCCCGGCCGCGGAGAAGGCGCCCTGTCGGGCGGCGGTGACGGCTGCGTCGAGATCGCCGTCGGCGAAGACGATGTGCGCGGACTTGCCGCCCGCCTCACAGACGTAACGTTTCATCTGCGCTGCGGCCTGGGCACCGAGAGTCCTTGCGACCGTGGTGCTCCCGGTGAAGGTCACCATCGCGACGTCGTTGTGCTGGACCAGTCGCTGCCCCTCCTCGGCACCGCCGATCACCACACTGACCACCCCTGGCGGGAAACCCGCCTCCAACGCCAGTTCGGCGAGACGGACCGAGGAGGCCGGTGCCTGCGGCGGGGGCTTGAGGATCACGGTGTTGCCCGCGGCCAGGGCCGGCGCCAGCTTCCACGAGCCCAGCGAAAGAGCGCCGTTGAACGGAGTGAGCGCGGCGACCACTCCCAACGGCTCATGGGTGATCAGGGCGGCGGCGGTACCGCTGAGCGGACGGGACCGGCTCTCCAGGGTCTCGGCCGCCGCCGCGAAGTAGCGGTACCAACGGGCCAGTGCACCCACCTCGGCCCGGGTCGCCGCCAACGGCTTGCCGTTGGCCAGCGTCTCCAGGGACGCCAGTTCATCGGTGTGGGCGACGAGGACGTCCCCGAGCCGGTAGAGCAGATCGGCGCGTGCGTGCGAGGGAAGCCCTCCCCACGACGGTGCGAGGAACGCTTCACGAGCGCCACGGACCGCGTCGTCGACGGCATCGGGATCCACGTGCGCCCGGGCCCATGTCGCTCCCGTCGCCGGGTCGACCAACGGTACGACGGGTCCTGCGGGCTGCCGTCGTCGTCCTTGCGTGTGCGAGGTGTAGGGCTCGGCAGCAGGGGCGGATGAGGTCATGGCGCGGTGGTCCTTTCCATGGACAGGGCGTCGCGGACGGCCGGTGAGTCGAAGTGGTGACAGGCCACCGAGTGACCTGTGGTGCCGACGGGCACCTGCGGGGGAGAGTCACCCTCGCGGCACACGTCGGTGGCGAAGGGGCACGACCGCTGGAAGCGGCAACCCGGCAGCGGAGCCGCGGGGTCCGGCGGTTCGGCCCGGGTCCGAATGCCGTTTCTGAGCCCGGGGGAGCGGGGATCCGGCACCGGGACGGCCCCGAGCAGCGCATGGGTGTAGGGATGGCGCGGCGCGGAGAACAACTCCTCGCACGGAGCACTCTCCATGATCTTCCCGCCGTACATCACCACGACCTGGTCGGAGATGTGCCGCACCACGCTCATGTCGTGCGAGATGAAGAGGAAGCTCACCTCGCGGTCCCGACGCAGGTCCTTGAGCAGATTGACGATCTGCCCCTGGATGCTGACGTCGAGGGCGGAGACGATCTCGTCACAGACGATGAAACGGGGTTCCACCGCCAGGGCCCGGGCGATCGCCGCGCGCTGCCGCTGCCCCCCGGAGAGCTCGTGCGGATAGCGGTCGGCGAGCTCGGGGCGGATGCCCACCTGCCCGAGCAGTTCCTCGACCCGCTCCGAGACCGCCTCCCGGGGAACCGTGCGGTGCACGGTGACGACCTCGCGGATCATCGCCCGGATGGTCATCCGCGGATTGAGGCTGGCGTACGGGTCCTGGTAGACGATCTGAGCCAGCCGGGGGAGCCGCTTCTCCCGGCGTAGCAGGTCGAGTTCGCTGCCCTCCACCTGCACCCGTCCCGATGCGATCGGCGACAGCCCGACCAGCGCCCGTCCGGTGGTGGTCTTCCCGCTGCCGCTCTCACCGACGATGGTGACGATGCTCCGTGCGGGGACGGTGAAGGAGACGCCGTCCACGGCGTGCGCGGTGCCGGTCACCCGACGGAGCACGCCGGTGCGGATCGGGAAGCGAACCGCCAGGTCCTCGACGACGACGGCGTCCGGTGGGGATGCCTCGGTGGTCATGCGCTCTCTCCTCGGTCAGCCGCGCCGGCACCGGCCGCAGTGGTGAACGGGCAGCGGACGTGGTGCCCGGCAACGAGGCCCGCGGGAGTGAGGAGCTCCGGTACGGACTCCTCGCACTCGGCCCGGGCGATGGAGCAGCGGGGTTGGAACGCGCACCCCGGCGGCGGGGCGGCCGGGTCGGGAGGAAAGCCGGGGATCGCCGGCAGATGGTCCACGCGTGCGCGGTCCATCCTGGGGATCGACTCCATCAGGGCGCGGGTGTACGGGTGGCCGGGCGTGTCGAACAGTGCCGTGGTGGGCGCCATCTCCACGATCCGTCCCGCGTACATCACGGCGATGCGATCGGTGATGCCGGCCACCACGCCCAGATCGTGGGTGATGAGGATGAGTGCCATCTGAAGCTCCTTGCGGAGCCGGTCGATGAGTTGCAACACCTGCGACTGGATGGTGACGTCGAGTGCGGTGGTGGGTTCGTCGGCGATCAGGACCTGTGGATTGCGGCTGATCGCCATCGCGATCAGAACCCGCTGGCGCATTCCTCCGGACAGTTCGTGCGGATGGTTGCGCAGGCGCTCACGGGCCGAGGGAAGGCCCACCATGTCCAGGAGTTCGGCACAGCGTTCGGCCGCGGCGCGACGACTGAACCCGTCGTAGTGGATGAGGGGTTCGGCCATCTGCGCGCCGATGGTCATCGCCGGATTGAGTGCGGACAGCGCGTCCTGGGAGACGAGTCCGATGCCCGAGCCGCGTACGGTCCGCATCTGTCGGGGGGTGAGCGAGGTGAGGTCCTTGCCGTCGAAGTCGACCCGGCCCGACACATCGACCCCGTTGCTCCCGAGCATCCGCAGCACGGCCAGCATGGTCTGGCTCTTTCCACAGCCGGATTCGCCGACGACTCCGAGCGATTCGCCCGCCGCCACACTGAAGGAGACGTCGCGCACGGTCTCCAGGGGCGTGCTGTGATGGGCGTCCTGGCCGCGGTAGGCGACCTTGAGGTGTTCTACGTCCAAAACGGTCATGGTGATCCCTCCCTACGCCAGTTTGATCTTGGGGTTGAAGTACGCCTGGAGCACGTCGACCAGAAAGTTGATCAGTACGAACGCGATGGCGATGACCAGGATCCCGCCCTGGACGAGCGGGATGTCCCGAGTGGAGATGGCTTGGTGGAGGGCGAGTCCGATGCCGGGCCAGGAGAACACCGTCTCGGTCAGCACCGCTCCGCTGAGGAGGAAGCCCGCCTGGAGGCCGATGACGGTGATGACCGACGGCATGGCGTTGGGCAGCACATGGCGGACGATGACGCGGAACTCGCCGACACCGCGGGACCTGGCGGTCCGCACATAGTCGTTGCCGATCACTTCCAGCACCGCCGAGCGGGTCATCCGGGCGATCACGGCCAACGACCAGGCGGCGAGCGTGATCACCGGCAGCACCATATGGGCGGCGACGTCGAGGGCGCCGCCTCCGCCGATCGAGGTCATTCCGGTGGCGGGAAGCACCCGCAACTGGAGGGAGAAGACGACGATCAGCACCAAGCCGAACCAGAACGACGGTACGGAGTTGAAGAACAGGACGCCGACCGTCAGCCCCCGGTCGCGGGCCGAACCCGGCTTCTGCGCGGCCCAGGTGCCGATCGCCACACCGACCACGGCCGCCACCACGATCGCGGTGCCGGAGAGCAACACCGTGTTGAGCAGGCGTTCGGACAGGACTTCCGAAACGGGCCGCCCGAACGACAGCGAACGCCCCAGGTCTCCGCTGAAGAGACTGCCGAGATAGCTGAAGTAGCGCGACAGTGCGGGTTCGTCGAGTCCGAGATCCTCCCGCAGGGCCTGTCGGTCCTCCTCCGAGGAACTCGGACCGAGCAGTGCACTCGCCTGGTCCCCGGGAATGATCTGACCGAGGCCGAAGGTGGCGATCGTGACACCCAGGATGACGGGCAGCATCTGGAGCGCACGGCGCAGGGTGAAGGTCAGCATGTCGAATCTCCAGGACTGTTCATGACCGGCTCCACCGGGTCCGTAGCGTGGGCTTGCTTCCGCGGGCCGCCCGGGACTGCCGGGTGCGCGGGTCGAGGCGGTCGCGGATGCCGTCCCCCAGCAGGTTGAACCCCACCGCGAGCACCACGATCGCAAGGCCGGGGATCGTGGCGACGTGTTGTGCCGTCACCAGCAGGGCCCGTCCACCGCTGAGCATCTGCCCCCAGTCGGGCGTCGGCGGTTGGGCACCGAGACCCAGGAAGGCGAGGCTGGAGCTGAGGATGACGTTGCGACCGGTCTGGAGGGTGGCGAAGACGACCACACCGCCCAGGAGGTTCGGTGTGATGTGCCGGAACGCGATGCGCAGATGCCCGTACCCGAGGGCGCCGGCCGCCTCCACGTACTGCTCCTGGCGCAGGGCCACGACATTGCCTCGCACGATCCGTCCGAACTCCGGAACGGTCACCACGACCATCGCAATGATCATCGAGGTGATGCCGGGGCCGAGCGCGACGCTGATGCCCAGGGCCAGCAGGATGCCGGGGAACGAGAACATCACGTCGAAGATGCGCATCAGCGTGCTGTCGAGCCAGCCGCCCACATAGCCCGAGAGCAGTCCCAGACAACCGCCGACCACCAGGGCCAGCAGTGTGGGCAGCACCGCGACCAGCAGGGCGAGCCTGGCCCCGTACATCAGTCGGCTCAGGATGTCCCGACCGACCTCGTCGGTGCCGAGCAGATGGCCGTCGCTGAAGGGGCCGAGACCCACCGACGAGGGATTGGTGTCGAGGGGGTCGTAGGGCGCGATGAGCGGCGCCAGCACGGCGACGAGGACGGTGGTGGCGACGATGACGCCGCCGATGACGGCGGTGGCACGGCCGCCCCCCGCGCGGATGCGGAGTCGGTCCCGCCAGCGGGTGCGTGTCTCGCCCGCAGTGTCGGGGCCGGTTGCCACAGTGGCCTTCACGGCTGTTGTCTCCTCACCGACGGCGGATGGTGGTGTAGTCGATGTAGGCCGATGCGGCGGAGGTGACCCCGCTGACCTTGTGGCTCAGCAGCCGCGGCAATCGGTCCTGGTACAGAAAGAGCCAAGGGGCGTCCGCTGCGATGTCGGCGGCGGCCTCCTGATAGAGCGCCATGCGGCGGGCGTTGTCGGGCTCGGCCCGCGCACGGTCGAAGAGGGAGTCCACGTCCGCATTGCGGTACCAACCCCGGTTGACGCCGTTGGGCGGGTGGAGTTCACCGCTGAACATCCGTTCCAGGAAGTCAGCGGCGTCCGCGCCGGTGGTCCAGCCGTTGAAGGAGCCGTGGGTGCTTCCGTTGTATCCCTTGCCCTCCTCGGCGACGAGCGACGCGAACTCCATGTACTGGAGTTCCAGGTGCACCCCCACCGCCTTGAGGTCCTGTTGGACCAGCGACATGATCTCGGTCGCCTGGGAGAAGCCGGGTCCGCTGTCGGGTGCCAGCAGCTTCAGCCGCACCGGTGTCTTCACACCGCTCTCCCGGATGAGCTGCCGCGCCCGCTCGGGATCGTGGGAGTACGGAGCGTTCCCACCGCTCGTACGTTGCACCGCCGCGGCCGAGTAGGCCTCGTTGCCACGTGGCAAGGGGCCCGTGGACGGGGTGACCTGCCCACCGGTCAGGGTGGCGATGGCCTTACGGTCCACCGCGTAGTTCAACGCCTGCCGGAAGACGGTGTCGTTGGTCGGGGCGATCCTCGTGTTGAGGCGCAGGAAGTACTGGTTCGCCGGCTCCGGGTACTGCACGGACATGATGTCGTCGTGGGTGAGCTGCTCCACCTGCTGGGCGCCGGCACTGAGGATCGCGTCCACCTCGCCGGTCTGAGCGGCGATCGCCAGTGTGGTGGGATCGGTCACCGACTCGACGATGATGGAGGGGGCGGCTGGGGCGCCGCCCCAGTACTCGGTGTTCCGCTCCATCTTGATCCGCTTGCCGTGGTCGGCGTGGCGTTGGGCGAAGGGCCCCGTCCCCACCGGATGGAGTCCGATGTCATCGGGCCGGTGGTCGCGCAGGGCCTTCGGGCTGACGATCGACATGCGCCGGTCCGTGAGCAGCCGGGGCAGGCCGGCGTACGGGCGGGTCAGTGTGAGGGAGACCGTGTGGGCGTCGGGGACGGTGACGCGTTCGATCCAGCGGGTCAGGAACTTCATGTTCCCGCCGGCCGTCGCATCGTAGACCGCCGACTTCTCGTCCATGATCCGGTCGAAGTTGACCTTGACGGCCGCTGCGTCGAACGGTGTGCCGTCGGCGAAGGTGACGCCCTCGCGGAGGGCGAAGGTGTAGGTCAGGGCGTCCGGAGAGGTCTTCCAGGACTCGGCCAGGGCAGGACGGAGGGCGGGCGCCTGCTCCGTCGTACGGCCGAGGTCCTCACGGACGAGGGGATCGAAGAGCGCGTCGACGAGCCGAAGTCCCACGGTTCCGGAGAGCCGGTGCGGGTCCAGTGCGGGTATCTCGCCTTCGGCGCCGATGACCACCGTCTCGGGGTCGCGGCCGAACCCGGGGTTCGTACTGCAACCGGTGAGGAGGACGGCGGCGACGACCGCACAGCCGACAGCGCTGCGCAGACGACGTATGGGTGGGTGCGCCGACCCACTGCGGTGCGAAAGCCTCATGCTTGTCGCCTTTGCTTGTCGGAAAGGTCGCGGAGAATCGCGGTGGCCGCGTTCCTGCCGGGCGTACCGGTGACATAGCCACCGGGCCAGGTCCCCGCACCGGTGAGATAAAAACCGGCGAGCGGGGTGCGGTATCCGGCCAGGGCGGGATGGGGGCGGCTTCCGAAGAGGTTCTCCGGGAGCATGTCGCCGTGGGTGATGTTGCTTTCCACGAGCCCCAGTTCGCTCTCGATGTCCACCGGATTCATCAGCCGGTAGTCGACGATGCGATCGGCGATGCCCGGCATCAACTGCGAGAGTTCATCGATGCAACGCCGACCGAATTCCTCGGTCCGCCGAGCGTCCCACTCGCCGTCCTGCGGGCGGTAGGGAGCGTGCCAGGCATTCACGCTGATGAGATGGGTGTCTTCGGGGGTGAGCCCGGGGGAGGTGAGCGTGGGAATGAGACCCCACATCAAAGGGTTTTCACAAGGACGTCCCGCCAAGGCATCCGCAATGGACTCCTCGATGGCGGCGAGCGAGGATCCGACACGGAATTGGCAGGCCCTCACCCGATCCGGGTCGACGTCGTCCGGAAGTCCCGCATAAGCGGGCAGCCCGTCGACTTCGAGGACCAGTTTGAAAGCCGAGCCCCGCATTTCGGTGCCCGCCACCTCGGCCCGGACGGCGCCACCCATGGCCCCGTCGTCGAGTAGGTCGCGGAACAGGTGCACGGGATTGACGGCCGCCACCACGCGGTCGGCGCTCAACTCCTCACCGGTCGACGTGACCACCCCGCGCGCACCTGACGCGTCGTACAGGATGCGCTCCACCGCGGTACCCGTGCGTATCTGCACGCCGTAGCGGCGGCAGCACCCCTCCAACGCGTCGATGATCGCGCTCATGGATCCGACCGGGAGCCCGGTGGAGCCGCGCAGCGCGACCCGCTCGGCCCCACCACCGGGGTCCGCGCCCGCCGCTGCGAGAGCGAACGGGCGCATCATCAGACCGACGGCCGTTCCGGGAGCGGACGGCGAAACCAACTGCGCATTCAGTGCCAGCAGTGCCAGCAGCGCCCTGGCCTGGTCTGACCTCAGATGTTCGGTGAGGAGTCCGGACAGGCTGCCCTCGAAGACCGCGGTGAAGAGCTTCAGCTCATCGGGGTCGGTCAGCCGCTCCCGCAGCTCACTCAAGGCGGGCGGCGGCTCGTCCAACGAGACACCGAGGCTTGCGCCGAGACGCTCCAGTGCGCTGATCAACTGCCGATAGCGGCCGGCCTCACCGGGTGCGAACGCATCGAGCTGCCGATCCACCCGGGCCTGGTCGCGCCAGCCGAGGAAGCACTCCCCGTCGAACTGCTGGACCACGGTCGGATCCGCCCGGACGAACCGGAGACCGTGGTCCGCGAGTCGCAGCTCCCGTACGACGGCTGGGTTGAGCGAGCCCGGGGAGTTGGTGAACGAGAGGCTGCGCCCCGGGAGGAACTCGTACGCTCCACACGGGCCGCCGAGGCCCGGGCGGGATTCGAGCACGGCGACGCTCAGTCCCGCCCGTCCGAGATAGGCAGCGGTCACCAGACCGTTGTGTCCGCCGCCTATGACCACCACGTCAAACCGGTTCATGCCGTGCTCCTGTCCACGCCGATTCCCGAGCCCTCGGACATCAGCTCTGCGAGCCGGCGGAGAATCCTTCGTCGAACATCCGCAGCCAATTGCCGCCGGAGATCTGCGCGACCTCAGAATCACTGAAACCGCGCTTGCGCAGTTCCTCCAGTACGGGGGCGTAACCGCGGCCGGCCGCGAACCACCCGGGGAACTCCACCGGGCCCGATATGGGCACCATGGGCTTACGGCTCCAGCGTCCCTGACGCCACCAGTGGAGTTCCTCGTCGCCCTGCCCCGCATAGTAATCGGAGCCCAGACCCACATGGTCGACACCGATCAACTCGACGGTGTAGGCGACCATGTCACAGAACTCGCCGATCGTGCAGTCGATGCCCTGCGGGGCGATGCGCGGATACATGCTCAGACCCACCACGCCGCCCTTCTCCGCGGCCTTCTTCAAGACCGTGTCGGACTTATTGCGGAAGGCGAGTTCGACGTCCTCGCCCACGAATTCCCTGGGGTTGGAGTGGGTGATCGCCACGGGTCGCTCCGATGCCTCCAGAGCTTCGAGCGAGGTGCGCTCATTGCAGTGGGAGATGTCGATGAGCATCCCGACCTGGTTCATCTCACGGATCAGATTGACGCCGTACGTACGGGAGAGTCCCGCGTCGTCGCCCTCCCAACAGCCGGCGCCCGCGGAGTTCTGGGTGTTGTAGGTCAGCTGTGCGATGCGCACCCCGGCCTGGTGGAAGGCACCGACCAGGTCGAGGTCGTCCTCGAAGGGGCTGCTGTTCTGGAACCCGAGGACGATGGCGGTGCGCCCGTCCTGGTCGGCCTCGCGGATGTCGTCGCCGGAGCGGCCCTCGCGGAGCAGATCGGCGTTCTCGGCGAGCAGTCGTTGCCAACGGCCCACCTCGCGCATGGTCTCGGTGGAGTCCTCCCAGATCGCCACGGTGGCGTGAACTGCGGAGATGCCGGCGCTGTGCCACTCCTCAAAACGCTCACGGGAGGGCTTGACGAACTGGAGTGCATCGATGAGCACGGATTACTTCCTTAGCTGGTCCGGTCGGCAAGGGTGGGGTCGGGGAAGCTCAGATGCGGCCGAGGCGTCCCAGCGTGGCGATCTCGTCGCGCAGTCCGAGGTGACGCAATGCCTTCCACAGCGAGGCTTGGTTGCTGGTCACCACGGGCCGGCCGGTGTCCATCTCCAGGTAGGGGAGGATCTCGAAGGTCCGGTAGGTGCCGCAGGAGATCAGGAGCGCGTCCGCATCCGGCGCGGCCTTGTGCAGGCGCCGTCCGAGCCGGTACGCACTGTCGGCGTCGTGCACGCTGGCTTCGTAGGGATCGGTCATCTGGAGGCCCTCCATCACCGGCACCTCGAAGCCGAGCGCGGTGAGGTAGTCGCGTAGGGCCTCATTCACCTCGTCGGTGTAGATGCTCCCGACGGCGACCGAGGTCGCACCGACTGCGCGCAGGGCGTCGACCGTCGCCTGCATCATGGTGATCGCCGGGATGCCCGTCTCGGCGGTGATCTCGTCGGTGACCTTCTCATCGGTGCCGGGGCCCGGGATGAAGGTGCCGGGAGCACCGCACTGCACGATCAGGTCCACCTTCGCGGTCGCCAGTTGCCGCGAGGCTTCGAGCACCTGACTCATCATCTCCTTGAGCCCCTCCGCATCCACTCGGGGCACGATGGTCCGGGCATCGGCGAACGCGACTCCGGTGGGAGCGACCGATCGCCACTCCTCCGCGCCTTCGATCGCGGTGGCCGGGCGTATCTGCCCGATGCGTGCACGCCAGCCGAGCATCATGGGTTTCTCCTCAACATCGGAATATGTACGGAACTGTCCTAGCACCCGGCAGTTGCCCGCCTTGGCCGACGGGGTGGCTCCGAGCGCGGTCCGAGCTGTTGACGGGACCGGGTTCCACCGGCCCTCGTGCGCCGCTCCGTCAATCTGGGACAGTGGACCAGATTGTTTGGGACAACGTACCGACGGCTTTCGGCCAGGTCAATGGGGTAGGCGAAGACAACCGTCGAACTCATGGGGCACACGGGCCGTGTTCCTTGGACCGGCAGGGGCCGCACCGGCCTCGGTGCGCCAGGCTCCGACGAAGGCACTCCCCATCGCGGCGGACGCACCGCGGGTGTTGGTCAGACCTGGCGAGGTCTGCCGGCGGCGCTCAGGACACGAGCATCGGGTACGCGCCCGTTGGGCGTTCCCGAAGGAGGGCGCCCCCTGCCACGCCGTGGCGGACCGGCTCGTCCGGCCGCGCACGGGACAGTGCACTCCCACGGCAGGCCACAACACGGTGGGGAAGCGCCGCGCGCCCACCTCCCCATGTCAGGGCCGAAGGCCGCGGGGAAGTGGGCGCGCGGAAAACGCACCGGTGGGTCCTAAGCGGGCTGGCGCCACCGAACCGCGATCTGCGCGGCTGCCGACCTCAGGGCGGGGACCAGATCCGTCATCCTCTGGTCGCTGAGCCGCGCCTCCGGCCCGTAGATGCTCAATGCGGCGGTGATGCTGCCCTGGGTACCGATGGGCACCGCCACTCCGCAGCCACCGTTGATCCACTCGCCGCGGCTCACCGCGTACCCGAGGTCCCGGGCGGCGGCGATCCGGTCGACGAGCTCCGGGGAGTCCGATGCCACACCCGCACCGCTCGTCTCATGGGCCTGCACCAGCCGCCCCAATTCGGTCTCGGGCAGCATGGAGAGCAGGATCCGTCCGGTGGCGCCGGAGAAGAGGGAGTACGGTCGGCCGACCCCGGTGATCAGTCGCAGAGGTTGTGAACTCTCCGCCTCGAACACCGTCACCCGACGGCCGTCGACCACGGTGGACACGCAGGCGGTCTCGCCCGTCACCGCCGCGATACGGGTTGTGGCCTCGGCCGCGGCCCCCACCAGATCGCTGTTGGCCGCGTGTTTCCACGCCAGGGTCAGTGCGGCCGGTCCGATGACGTACTTCCGGGAGTGCTCCTCCAACACTGCGAGGCCCACACGCTCCAGAGAGGCCAGGATCCGCTGGGTGGAGCTCTTGCTGATCATCAGATCGCGACTCAGTTCACGGACGCCGCGCGGCCTGTCGGCCTCGGCGATCGCCTTGAGGACCAAGAGCGCGTGGTCGACGATCTGCACCGTGTTGCCGCTCGGCGCGGCGGGCTCTCCCGCGGTGGACGATGGCTCCGACTCGGATCGCGGCCAGGCCGGCTCCGCAGGCTCCGACCCTTGCTCGGTCGCCATGGAGACCGGTTCCTCTCCGTGTGAACGACGGAAGCCCGGTGCGGGCTCCGCGCAGCGAAGACGCCCTCCGCTGTCGGACAGTGCCAAATCGAGTGATCGTTCGCGATTATCACACAGCGACCAGGAGGAGTCACTTCCGAACGGTTGCCGGGGCCACTTCTCCCCGGGCTGCCGCCTGTCACTACGCCCACCCCATGACCTGGTCAAAGCCCTCGCCGTTCCCGCTGCTCCTCGACGCGCTCGCACCCGGAGGTGCCCCGGACCGTCGTACGGGTCCGGGGCACCGGCAAGGTCGCGAGGAGGTCAGCGGGGCAGCCGGTCGAGGATCCAGGTGCCGAGTTCCTCGGTCATCTGGCTGTGCGGTGTGTTCTCGGTGGACAGTTTGAAGTCGTCGAGTTCGCTCTGCCCCGGATCGAGGTCGCTGATGTCGACGTAGAGGTCCTCCTGACGATCGAGATCACGCACGGCGACGGCACTGACGGCGGGGACGAAACACACCCACGCGGCGGAGGGTTCGATCTCAGTGCTGCCGGTGATCTTCAGCTTTCGGCCGGCGATCCCGTAGCTCTCCAGGGTCCCGCCCGGAGCGCCGTCGAGTTCGGGGAGGTCATCGGTGGTGATGGTGCGCTCGGTGAGCAGACCCTTGAGGCGCGCGACCTGTTGGGAACTGCCGGTGCTCTGGGTCCGCAGAGTGGTGCCGTTGAAGTAGCCCGATGTGACCTTGACGGCGTCCGTGGCGGGCTTCACCCCGTTCCCCGTACCGGTACCGCTGCCGTTCGCGACCCCCAGTTTGATCGGCCTCGCCGGCCAGGAACCCACCCGTTCGAGCGCCGCGAGGAACTCGGTGCGCAACTGGTGTTGTTCGGGTGTCGCCGTGGTGGTGGAGATGTGTCGCCACAGGAGCTGGCGCGCGGCGTCGCTGTTGATCTGACGCGAGAGGGCGGGGGTGGCCTTGAGGAAGTGGGCGAGGGCTTGCAACCCGATCGGGATCCACGCCCCCCGGTGGGGACTGTCGTAGGAGAGGTACACGGCTGTCTGGTGGTCGATGGACTGGGCCTCCATCTCGGCGAGGGCGTACCGGGTGACGAGACCGCCCATGCTGAAACCGCCCACGGTCAGCGGATGGTCGCCGTGCCGTTCCTGGATGGTCTGGAAGATGCACTGTTGGACGACATCGGCGTTCTTGAGGAGCGAAGCACTGCGGTCGTCATAGCCGAGGATGACCAAGTCGTAGCCACGGGAGCGCAGTTCACTGATGAAGGCGAATCGCCCCCGCTCCAGACCGTGCCACAGCACGTCCAGCTTGCTGCCACCGGTTTCGAAGCCGTCCGAGAGAACGACCGGCCTGGTCAGTCCCTGATTGCCGACCCCGTGGTAGACCCAGGCGGTGCCACCGCGAAGCTCCCAGGTCCGGTCGGGCTCCGGTGCGGGCGGAACCTCGGTGCCCGGCGTGGGGGCGAGAAAGCTCCACGGCTCGATGGTGGGCTCGTTCTGCTCGCTCATGCGTGGGTCCTCACATGTGATGAAGGCGTTCGGCCGGTGCGGGCCGACCGAGAGCGCGTCGTTGCACCGTGCCCGCGTCGGCCTACCCAGAGCATCCCGTCGAACATGCACTTCATCCACGAATGAGTGAAAGAGCGGGAAAGGCGATGAAATGATGCCCTCGCTCTGGTGCTTGCAGAACGGCCCGCTTTGTGTGGGTGGCGACCGGGGCGCGGCTGAGGGGAACCTCCGGGGCGAGCCCCCGATCCGTACGGGCAGATGGAGTAGACACGAATCGATTTTGCGGGTGTATGCCCACGCTTCGCCCGCCGATTCGCCGTTCTGTTCCCGCACATACGTTAGACATCGGGCATGGATGATCCCTTTGCGTTCAGTCCTCTGAGAGCGTGGGGAGAGCCCCTCAAGGTCATCCCCGAGCCCAGGAGATGGGCAGGGTGTCTGGCCGTGCCCTGTGTCTGGGTCACACACGGCCGGGTTCCCGCTCGCTCCCACGGGTCGGCAGCGGCCGAACACGCAGTCCCCGACGAACCGGTCAACCACTAGGCGGTGGTTGCCGGTCGGTCGCGCCCGACCCGAGAGTGGGCCGCGCCGGACGGGACCTCGCCACCCGCTTCAGTCCTGGTGCCCGGCTGGCCGACCGAAGGCGGAACGCGTACGGGTGACGGAGCGCGCTCGATGGAGCACGGCCGTGGCATGGGACTGGTCACGGAACGAGTGCAGCGACACCCGAAGGTGCTTGAGCGCTTGGTCGGCCGGAACGAGACGCAGGCTCGGGTAGTGGTCGAGGAAGGCGTGCCAGTGCAGACAGGACTCTTCCAGCCGGCCCAGCGGCAACAGCGTTGCGGCGAGCCGGGCATGGGTCAGTGCAGCGGACCGGTGTCGATCATGTGGACGACCCATGATCGACGAGGTGAGGGCCTCGGCGGCCTGGGCCGAATCCCCGAGGGCGAGGAGCGTCTGACCGCGCTGGTAGTCGAGGCCGGCGCGGGGATAGGAGCTGAAGGCCCCCGGAGGACTGGTCGCACGGTCGTGCCGGGCCTCGGCGGCCGAGAGATCGGCGATCGCTCTGCCGCGCTGTTGGGCATGGGCGTGGGTGAGCGCCCGTTGGCTCAGGAGGAAGGACAGCGTGGCCGGGTCAGCCGATGGGCCCACGATGTCGATTGCGGTGTCGGCGAGTTGCCATGCCTTCTCGTGAAGGCCCTGGCGTAGCGCCTTGAGGCTCATGGCCCGCAGGGTGATCGCGTAGATGCGTCTATCTTCGGCCTGGCGCGCCAGGTCCAGGGCGGTGGCGAAGTGGCGGTCAGCCAGGCCGGGACGTCCGGCGTCCATGGTCATGCGGGCCAGCAGATGGATGAGTTGGGCCGCGCCGACGAGGACCTGCCGGCGCAGTTCAGGTGTGGCGGGCGCCGAGAGGAGACCGCTGGTGTAGTGGGTGAGATAGGACGCCAGAGCCCTGCGGGCGTGCGTACCGCCATGGCGTTCCATGCGGTTCGCGAAGACCTGGGACATCGCCTGTAGGGTCCTCGCCTCCTCGGGCGAGACCTCGCTGTCCGCGCAGCGTCGTCGCATGACGACCGGAGTCTCGGCCCTTCTGCCGGAAGGGGTCAGTGAGGCGAATCCGTACGGGGAATCGGTGAACGGTGTGCGTCGAGCGCGGTCGGCGGCGCGGTTGCGGATGATCAGTCTTTCCACGACGTCCGTCCTGGTCGGGGCCTGGGGCAAGAGGTCGTCGGTCGTCTCTCCGGGGGGTGCAAGGCCCGTTTCCTCCGTGGTGGGAAGGCGGTCGGTGCGGCGGTTGAGCGCCGGGTGACCAGATCGGGGATGGGCGGCCGGTGCCGGGGGGCGGTCAACCGGCGGAGCATTCGACTCCGGGTGCAAGTGTGGATGACCTCTCCGCCGCACTACAAGACTGACTCCGGGGGCGAGTGAGGGCGGTGACGCGCCCAGCCGGCCGCCGGTTCAACGGTGGGCGCCGGGGCGCGTGGACACCACCAGGCCATCGAGACGCTGCAGATGAGTGCGCCGTTGCGGCGTGGGACATCTGTGCTTCGCCCGTTCGGATGCAGGAGGAGCGGCCCGGTATGACCGCTCCGATGCGTCAACGGCGCGGCACCGGTTCGGCTCCCGCAATCGGCGGCCCATCGTCCGGAACGACCGTCCGCCACTTCGAACGCCCGAGGGCCCGCCGATCTCGGCTGCCCTAGACCTTGCCGTGGCCGTAGGTGAGGTGGGTGGGCTCGGCCGCCGAACCATCGGTCACCAACTTCTGTGACGTGGAGGCCCCGTTCGTGACTTCCTTCTAGCCGAAGACGCCCATCACAACGGGCTTCGCCGGCATCGGCGGTGTTGTGATCGTGGTGTGCGTACTGCTCCAGGGGCGCCCGTCGCACCACCGTACCCCCACCGGAGCGCCCGCCGGGAAGCCCGCGTCCTCGCCCGCCACGGAGACACCACTCACGCACTCGAAGCCATCCGCCGAGCCGGAGACGCGTTCGACCACGCCAGCCCCGATGACATCAGTCACGAAGTGCACCTGCCGTGCCGGTGGAGTCGCGTGGGGGAATGGGACGGCGCATCTCCTCGTATCCGCTCACGTACTCCATGTGCTGCACACCGATGAAGTGGTCGAACACGATGCTGGTGGTGGTTGCGGCTACAGGGCCCGTACTGAGCCTCGTGGCGACAAAGTCGCGCAGCTGCGCGCTCGAAGTGCAGGTCACATGGATCAGGAAGTCGTCCGGGCCGCCCATGAAGAACACGTTGAGCACCTGTGGGAATCGAATGACACGGCCCGCATAGGCCTTCACCTGATCCCGGGCCTGGGCCTGGAGTCGCACGAACACGATGGCCTGGATCGGGAACCCGAGCGCCTCGTAGTTCACGAAGGTATTGATCGACCTGATGACACCCAGATTCTCAAGTCGTTTGATTCGGGCGTGGCACGTAGACGGGGCGATGCCGGCCTTGCGTGACAGGTCGTTGTTGGATATCCGGCCGTCCGTGGTCAGTTCCCAGAGCAGAATCTCGTCGATCTCGTCGATCTTGATTTCCCTGGACCGCTCGTTCGCGTAGCGCCGCATTGGTGACCTCCTCGTGCACAGCCTGGGCCGACGGGTCGCGGTCTGTCCGCGAGACAGTAGAACGTTCGGAGGTGCCCAGGCGATTTCGACCCTGGGCGAAAAATCTGCCTGAGTCAAGCGTGTCTTCGAAGAATATTCAGATTCGACGGCGTTCTGGCGAACGATCTCCCAGCATGGGATCCAGGTCACCCCGAGACGGGTCGGCATGACCCACCCCACGCACCTTTCACCACAACGCAATTCGGCGTGGCTCGCCGCTACCCACCCTGAAACCGTCACGACCCTGCAAGGGAGCAGCAATCAGTGATTCCAGCAACCAACACGCCCGAACGAAAGGCGCAGCTCGACCAGTTGGCCGACCGCGCGAAGTTCATCCGGCTCGAAACGGTGCGACTCTCCAAGATCGCCGGCGCGGGCCACTACACGTCCTCGTTCTCGGCCGCGGAGCTGTTCGCGGCCCTGTACTACTCGGTACTGAACTACAAACCGGCGGAACCGAGGTGGGCGGACCGGGACCGGTTCGTGCTCAGCAAGGGACATGCCGCGATCGGGCTGTATCCGGTGCTGGCCGACGTGGGCTTCTTCGACCCGTCCGAACTCGACACCTACACGCGCCTTGGCAGCCCGTTCGGTGACCACCCCGACATGAAGAAGATCGCCGGCATCGACTTCAGTTCGGGTTCACTCGGCCACGGGCTGTCGATCGCGGTCGGCATGGCACTGGGTGGGCGCGTTGGTGACCGGCCGTATCGGACCTTCTGCATGCTCGGCGACGGCGAACTGCACGAGGGCCAGGTCTGGGAGGCGGCCAACGCCGCCGGCCATTACCGGCTGGGCCGACTCGTTGCGATCGTCGACCGCAACAAACTGTGCATCGACGGCTTCACCGACGACGTGATGAGCGTCGAGCCGATCGAGGACCGTTTCAGGGCATTCGGCTGGCAAACCCACCGGGTCGATGGCCACGACCTCGACGCTGTGCTCGACGTGTTCGACGCACTGCCCACTGTGCAGGACGGTCCTCCGCAACTCATCGTGGCGGACACGGTGAAGGGCCGCGGTGTGCGGCTCATGGAGTACAACCCCGACTGGCACGTCGGCAACCTCGTCGGTGCCGACTACGACAACGTGATCGCGGAACTGCAGGCGGGTCTGCGTCCGCTGGAGGCAGCAAAGTGACCGCAACTCAAGACCAGGCAGAGATCTTCGGCGGCGGCGCGGCAAAGCTGAGCGACAAGCGCTCCTTCGACGGCAGCGACGTCAGCTCCATACCGGCGTTCGTATTCGGCGAAGAGCTCGCCGAGATCGCTGACAGCGACCCCCGTGTCATCGTGCTCACCGCCGACCTCGCCAGTGCGAACCGGGCCACCGACTTCGCTGCGCGGCACCCTGAGCGCTTCTTCAATCTGGGCATCGCCGAGAAGGGAATGATCACCACCGCGGCAGGCATCGCATCGTGCGGCTATGTGCCGTTCGCCGCGACGTTTGCTTCATTCTCGGCATTGTTGTGCGCGGAGCAGATTCGCACCGACTGCGCCTATCCGCGGATGCCAGTGCGCATCGTCGGCCACCACTCCGGCATGTCGATGGGGTTCTACGGCACCAGCCACCACGCCCTGGAAGATCTTGGTGTCCTGCGCACGTTCGCCGACCTGACGGTGGTGTGTGCGACCGACGAGAACCATTTGCGCGCGGTGTTGCGGGCGTCGGTGGACCATCCCGGCGCCATGTACATCCGGCTCGGCCGTGGTCGCGATCCCGAGGTCTACGCCGAAGTCCCTGATATCACGCTGGGCAAGGCGATTCGGCTACGCGAGGGTGCAGACCTGACGATCGTGGCCACTGGCAGCGAGGTCAAACCCGCTCTGGACGCCGCCGAATCCCTTGCCGCGCAGGGCATCAGCGCGCGCGTCGTCGACATGCACACCGTGGCCCCGCTGGACGTCGACGAAGTGCTGGCCGCGGCGCGCGATACCGGCGCCATTCTGACCGTCGAGGAGCACAACGTCACCAACGGGCTCGGCACGGCCGTCGCGGAGGCACTGTTCGAGGGCGGAGCACGCGCGGTGCCGTTCCGCAAGCACGGCGTGCCCGACGAATACATCCCCGTCGGTCCGCCCGCCGCGCTGTACGCGAAGTACCGTCTCGACGCCCCCGGCATCGTGGAGGTCGCAAAGGAGCTGCTTCGATGACCAACAAAAATGACAACAGCTTGACCAAGCGGTCCCAGACGGTGATCCCCGGCGGTATCTACGGGCACATGGCTGTGAGGGGGTTCTCCCACACGTTGCCGCAGTACATGGCCTACGGCGACGGCTGCCGCGTCACCGACACCGATGGCAACACCTACATCGACTTCATGTGCGGGTGGGGCCCGGTCGTGCTCGGACACTGCCATCCCACGGTGCAGCGGGCGGTGGCCCAACAACTCGCGCAGGGCGACTGCCTGAACGGCGCGGCGCCGGTGATGGTGGAACTCGCCGAGCTCCTGGTCGACACCGTCGCGCACGCCGATTGGGCGCTGCTGGCGAAGAACGGCACCGACGCCACCACCACGTCGGTGACGATCGCTAGGGCGGCAACCGGACGGCGCAGAGTGCTGATGGCCAAAGGCGCCTATCACGGCGCGGTGCCATGGTGCACGCCCGTCACCGCGGGCGTCACCCCAGAAGATCGTGCGCACCTTGACTACTTTGAATTCAACGATCTGGAGTCGGTGCGCGCCGCTGCCGCGCGGGCCGGCGACGATCTGGCCGCCATCATCGTCTGCCCACACCGACAGGACGTGCATCGCGACCAAGAGCTGACGGATCGGCAGTTCGCACGCGGGCTGCGGGAGCTGTGCGACCGGATGGGTGCCGCCCTGATCCTCGACGACGTCCGGTGCGGCTTCCGGCTCGACATCGCGGGCAGCTGGGAATCGATGGGCGTGCGGCCCGACCTGTCGGCGTGGTCGAAGGCCATCGCCAACGGGTACGCGCTGGCGGCGGTGACCGGCACCGATGCTCTGCGGAGCGCAGCGAGCCGGATCTATGCGACGGGCTCGTTCTGGTTCTCCGCGGCGTCGATGGCGGCGGCAGTCGCCACCATCACCGAACTGCGCGAAACCGACGCGCTGGAGCGCATCGCGCGGGCGGGTCAGCGGCTGCGCGACGGGCTCGCCGCGCAGGCGTCGGTGCATGGATTCGAGGTGATTCAGTCGGGTCCGGTGCAGATGCCGCTGCTGCGGTTCGCCGGTGACGACGACTTCACCTTGACCCGGCGGTGGACCGACGAAGCTGGCGCGCGGGGGGTGTATGTGCACCCGTACCACAACTGGTTCCTCGGGGCCTCTCACACCGATGCCGACATCGACGAAGCTCTTGAGCGCACCGACGGCGCGTTCGCGGCGCTCGCCCGGCGATGAAGATCACCGGAGCGGTGCTGGAAGAGTCCGGGCGCGCACGACCTTTCGCGAAGTCACGCCCGATCACGGTCGTCGACGTCGAGCTCGGTGAGCCAGGCCCGACCGAGCTTCTCGTCAAGGTCGAGGCGGCCGGTGTGTGTCATTCGGATCTGAGCGTGGTCGACGGGAATCGCCTGCGGCCCACTCCGATGCTGCTCGGCCACGAGGCCGCCGGCATAGTCGTGGCCGCGGGCGCGGCGGTTACCGACATCACACAGGGTCAGCGTGTGGCGATGTCGTTCCTGCCCCGTTGCGAGCGGTGTGAGGCTTGTGCGGAGGACGGCCGCCTGCCGTGTTCGGCAGGCACGGCCGCCAACAGTGCGGGCACCCTGCTGCACCAATCGCGCCACCTGCGCCGGGGTACCGAGATCGTCCACCACCACCTCGGTGTGTCTGCTTTTGCCACGTATGCCGTGATCGATCGTGCATCGGCCGTCGGTGTCGGGGCCGATGTCCCGCCCGAAGTCGCCGCGGTGCTCGGATGCGCGGTCCTCACCGGCGGCGGCGCCGTGCTTAATGTGGCGAAGCCGGCGCCCGCGGACTCGGTGATGGTCGTCGGACTCGGAGGCGTCGGAATGGCCGCGATCATGACGGCGAAAGCGCACGGCGTCGAACGGGTCATCGCCGTCGACACCATCGACACGAAACTCGATCAAGCGACCGATCTCGGTGCGACCGAGACCCATACGCCTGCTCAGGTCGAGCGGCTGGGCATCAAGGCCCGATACGTCATCGAATGCGCAGGGCACCCCAGCGCATTCGAAACCGCCTTCACCGCCACGCAATCGGGAGGTACGACGATCACCGTCGGGTTGCCCTCCCCGGCCGCGCGTGCGTCGCTGTCCCCGCTGACCGTCACCGCCGAAGCCAGAACTGTGGTCGGAAGCTATCTCGGCTCTGCCGTGCCGTCCCGCGACATCCCCCGCTACGCGCAGATGTGGCGGGAGGGGAAACTCCCCGTGGAGAAACTCATCTCGTCGCGGATCGAGTTGGGTCAGATCAATGAGGCGATGGACCTGCTCGCGGACGGCCTGGCCATCCGGCAGGTGATCGTGTTCGACACTGCTTGATCCCTGCACGCTTGTGCGGTCCGCCGCCTCCTGCGGCCGGCGGGCGGGCAGCAAGGCGTCCGGCCATGGGTCGTGGCCGGCCGCCCTCCCGCAGAGGGTGCCGCACCATTCCGGAGCGTCCCGACACGGCGGGTCGGCAGGCCCGACACTGCCGCCCAGGGGGCCGCCACCAGTAACTAACCATGGCCACCACCGAAGAACTTTCGGAACAGAGTGGATAGGCATCATCGGCGGGCTGAAGATCACCGAAGATTTTCGACCGGAATCGGCACGATCTTCGGATTTTGCTCGCCGGACAGAAGTGATCCGCATCATGGTCGGAACACATGCCGCACGAGGTTGCGAAAGCACCTCCAGTACCAAGGTTCTGCTGCGCTCCGTCGCAGCCCTGTCATCCCATCTCGAATCATGCAGCGGTGCGCCGCGTCCATGAGAGGAGCTCACAGATGAGCACCCAGACAGAAACCTTTGTCCGGTATCGGATGTCGATCGCCGGACAGGACCGCGACAGCGCGTCCGGCGAGATCATCGAAGTTCGCAACAAGTTCGACGGTGTTGTCATCGGCACCGTCCCCGCCGGCACCGCAGACGACGCGCAAGCCGCTCTCGACGCGGCGCAGGACGGCGCCGAGATCTGGTCTGCCACACCGGCATTCCGGCGGGTGGCAATCCTCAAAGCGGCGGCTGCGCAGATCCGCGCACGTCGCGACGAGCTCAGCGCTGTGCTGTCTGCCGAGAACGGCAAGACCATCGCAAACGCCTCCATGGAGATCGACACCACCGTCCGGATCTTCGAAGGCTTTGCTGAGGAGTCGCTGCGGCTGTTCGGGCAGACCGTACCCCTCGACATCCAGGAGGGCCTCCAGGCCGACCTGATGATCACTGTGCGGGAACCGCTTGGCGTCATGGTGGGCATCCTGCCGTTCAACTTCCCCGCCGAACTGTTCGCTCACAAGGTCGGCGCCGCCCTTGCGGCGGGCAACGCGATCGTGGTGAAGCCGCCGGAGGACGACCCCATCGCGACGATCCTGCTGACTGAGATCCTGCATCAGGCGGGCGTCCCCGGCGCCACGCTTCAGCTGGTGACGGGGTACGGCGACGTGGTCGGCGACCACCTTTCGAAGAGCCCCGGTATCGCCGCGGTCACCTTCACAGGCAGCACCGAGGTCGGCGCGATCATCGCGGCCAATGCCGGACGCAATGTGGTGCGGGTGTTCCTGGAACTGAGCGGAAACGACGCATTCATCGTCTGCGACGACGCCGATATCGACGATGCGGTCGACCATGCCGTTGCGGGGCGGATCTACGCCAACGGGCAGGTGTGTGTCGCCACCAAGCGCATCATGGTCGCGCGCTCCCGCTACGACGACTTCCTTACCAACCTGCGCGCCAGGGTGGAGGCCCTGCGCGTGGGTGACCAGACCGATGAGAACACCGACGTCGGGCCGCTGATCAGTGTCGACGCCGCCCGTGTGGTGGAACGCCAGATCCAGGAGGCGGTGGGTCAAGGTGCGCGCCTGCTCGTCGGCGGCACCCGCAACGGAGCGTTCATCACCCCCGCCCTGTTGGAGATCGATACGAGTGTCGGCATCGCCACCGACGAGGAGATCTTCGGCCCGGTGTTCTCCGTGCTGGCGGTCGACAGTCTCGACGAGGCGATCGACATTGCCAATGCCTCGCAGTTCGGGCTCAATGCCGCGGTGTTCACCGCCGATCTCAAGCAGGCCATCAAGGCCGGACGCCGAATCAAGGCCGGCATCGTATCGGTCAACGGGGGCAACGCCTACCGACCGGACGTGGCAGCGTTCGGTGGGTATAAGAAAAGTGGCATAGGCAGGGAAGGCATTGCCTACACCCTCGACGAGTTCACCCAGGTCAAGAGCATCGTGCTTCGCGGAGTCATCACCGAAGACTGAGCCGCCCGGTAGGTACACGGAAGGGCCCTTCGGAATCCGACCCTCGACCAGGCGGTGCACCTTCACGCGAGCGCCGCACAGAATTCTTCGCGATCGCCCTAGTGCGTCTGCCTCGGTGTCATGTTTGCCGCAGAAATTTCGTCAGGAAGTCACACTCATGTCCAGCTCCCCGAAATCTCAATCCACGGCCACCGCCGTAGATCCACCGCCCGGTGGTGCGGCCAAGCTGCACCGTGGGCTCGGCGTCGGTTCAATCGTGTTCATGGTCGTCGCCGCAGCCGCGCCGCTGGCTGTGGTGACTGCCAGTGTGCCGATCATCATCTCGGTCAGCGGTAGCACCGCCGCGCCGCAGTTCTTTCTGATTGCGACGATCATCCTGGCACTGTTCTCCGTCGGCTTCACGTCGATGAGCAAGTACGTGCCGAATGCCGGCGCCTTCTACTCCTACATCCAGAGCGGACTGGGCAGACACATCGGCGTCGGTGCGGCCGCGCTGGCCCTCGGGTCGTACGGGGTGATGCTCGTCGGCCTCTACGCGTATCTCGGGGTGGCCACCACAAAGCTGCTGACCGCCGTGCACATAGGCATACCGTGGTGGACCAGCGCCATCGGCTGGGTGCTGATCGTCGGCTTCCTTGGCTATCGCGATATCGAGTTGAGCTCGAAGGTTCTTGGGCTGCTGCTGGTCGCGGAGACGCTCGCCGTGGTGATCGTCAACATCGGGATCATCGGTCACGGTGGGCACGGCGGGTTCAGCTCTGCGCCGTTGTCGCCGTCCGAGTTCGTGACAGGCGCGCCGAGTCTCGGCCTGATGTTCGCGTTCTTCTGCTTCATCGGCTTCGAAGCCACCGCGGTGTTCCGCAATGAGGCGAGGGATCCAGACCGAACCATTCCGCGTGCGACGTACATAGCGGTGTTGTTCATCGGCGTCTTCTACGCGATCGCGGCGTGGACGGTGGTGCAGGGACTCGGCATCGGCCGCGCCGTCGAGCTGGCCTCCGGAGAACCGGATGGTGTCGTACAGAACTTGGCAGTCACGTATGTCTCGCCGATTCTGACCGATGTGATCCAGGTGTTGCTGGTGACCAGCTTCTTCGCCTGCGTCCTGTCATTCCACAACGTCATCACCCGCTACCAATTCACCCTGGCTGCAAAGGGGTTGCTGCCGAAGGCGATGGCTGAGGTCGATGACAAGCACCTCACGCCTTCGCGGTCGTCGCTGGCCTTCACCGCTGTTTCGCTGACAGCGATGGTGGCCGTTGCGGTGCTCGGCTGGGATCCGATCTCGCAGATCTACATGTGGTTCTCCGGCGCATCGACGCTCGGGTTGATCGCTCTGATGGCGATGACCAGCCTTGCCGTGATGGTGTTCTTCCTGACGAAGGCCCGTAGGCCCAGCGTGTGGCAAGCGGTGATTGCGCCCGGGCTGGCGTTTATCGGTCTCATCGTGATCATGGTGCTCGTCATCAAGAACTTCGCGCTGCTGGTCGGAAGCTCAACCAACGCAATCGTTCTGGGTGGCATCATCGCCTTGACGTTCGCCCTGGGGATCGCCGTCGCCGAACGGCTCAGGCGTACCCGTCCCGATCGCTACCAGGCGCTCGACGAGGACGTCTAGCCTCGATCGTCTATGAGTCCCCGGCAGCAGGATCCGGGACAGCCCTCACCGCCCGCCTCAGCCTTGTCCGCGCGACCCTCAGCCCGGCTGTCCAGCCCGTCCCCGAAATGCACCCTTGGGCCGTCTGGTCCCTAACTGGCCCCCACGGCATACGGAAAAGGCGGTACCGGATTCCTCCGATACCGCCTACGACTCGCGAAAACACGAGTCGGGACGACAGGATTTGAACCTGCGACCCCTTGACCCCCAGTCAAGTGCGCTACCAAGCTGCGCCACGTCCCGATGCGGTCGGGCTTCGTACTCAAGGCCCGGCGCGCAAGACAACATTACCCCACTCGCGGCACGGTCTGAGCGTCCGGCCTGCGGGCAGGCACCCTGTTCGGGGAGAATCGAGGCGTGGACAAGGCGCCGAGAGACCGCGACGACGAAGGGCGTGCCCGTAGCGCCCGCCCTCGGGACGGACTGGGACGCCCGCTCCCCTATGGCGTGCCAGGGGTGGAGCGGCAGCCGGAGGGGGTGGTGCGCAGTCCCGACCAGACCTTGAAGGAGGCGCAGCGGCTGTTGGACGCCGGCAAGCCCTTCCATGCCCACGAGGTGTTCGAGGACGCGTGGAAGTCGGGTCCGGAGCCAGAGCGCGAGCTGTGGCGGGGGCTCGCACAGTTGGCGGTCGGCCTCACCCACGCCGCACGCGGCAATGTGATGGGAGGGAAACGGCTCCTCCTGCGGGGTGCGGAGCACATCGAGGGTTTCGGTGACCCCCATGGAGTCGACGTGTCGGGGCTGGCGGCCTGGGCGCGTGATCTCGCCTCCCGGCTGCGCGGGCCGGTGGACGCCCGCGCCGAAGCTCCCCGGCTGACCCTCGACGGCTAAACGTGTTGCAGGGCGTCGCAGACCGAACGGGATGTGTCAGACGCCCAGCAGGACGACCTCCAATCTGCGCGGGCCGTGCACCCCCTCCACCCGGTCCAGTTCGATGTCGCTGGTTGCCGAGGGCCCGGAGATCCAGGTCAGCGGAGCCCTCGGCGACAGCAGGGGGAGGGCCTGCGGTACCGACGACACGATCTGAGCGGGTGCCCGTACGACGCAGATGTGGAGGTCGGGGACCAGGGTCAGGGCGCGGCGCCCCTGGTCGGGGCCGCCGTCGAGCACGATGGTGCCGGTCTCCGCGATCGCGAGGGCGCAGCCCGTGAGGACCGCGTCGACGGCGTCGAGTGCGGCAGGGGTCAACGGTCCCTCGTCCCGCTGGCAGGTGACGGTGGAGGCGCTCAGCCAGGCTTCGGGCACCCCGTCGGGGACGACGACCGACCGCGCTCGATGGGCAGCGAGCCGTTCGGCGATGAGGCCGGGCAGCCGGGACGGTGCTGCCCGGTGCACCACGGCCCGGTAGTCGCTGAGATTGCGGTGGAGGAGGTCCGCATTCTCGACCGGGTCGGCGCCGGTGTGCGTGGCGAGATAGTCGCGATCGGGCGGTGGCACGTCCTGTGCACTGTCGACCGCCGACCGGATGCGGGCGAGGATCTGCTCGCGGGACGTGTGCGTCATCGGCGGTTCTCCTGCCACCAGTTACGGAAGGACTGGGCCGGTACTTCGGGTAGTTCACGGCTCGCGGTCCAGGCGCCGCTGCCCGGTGGTCTGCTCGGGTGCAGGGCGCGCGTTGCGGCGGCCAGTCGCTCCGCCACCGCCAGTACGGTCGGATGGCGCAGCACCCAACCGGTGGCGGTGAGGGCGACGCGCTCGACGCGATGGCCGGGGCCGCCCCGTTCGGCGATGCCTGCGCGCAGGTGGAGCAGGACTTCGGGGATGTCGATGGCGACGGGACACACCTCGTAGCACGCACCGCACAGCGTGGAGGCATAGGGGAGGGACGCATCGATCGCACTGCCGGTGCCGCGGAGTTGAGGGGTGAGGATGGCCCCGATCGGGCCGGGATAGACCGAGCCGTAGGCGTGGCCGCCGGCTCGCTCGTACACCGGGCAGACGTTGAGGCAGGCGGAGCAGCGAATGCACCGGAGGGCCTGCCGGCCCACTTCGTCGGCGAGCACGTCGGTGCGACCGTTGTCGAGGAGGACCAGATGGAACACGCGGGGCCCGTCACCGTCGGTGGTCCCCGTCCACAGGGAGGTGTAGGGGTTCATCCGTTCGGCCGTGGCGGAACGCGGCAGGGTCTGGAGGAAGACTTCCAGGTCCCGCCAGGTGGGCACCACCTTCTCGATGCCGACGACGGAGATCAGGGTGTGGGGGAGGGTGAGGCACATCCGGCCGTTGCCCTCCGACTCGACGACGACGAGGGTGCCGGTCTCGGCCACCATGAAGTTGGCGCCCGAGATCCCCACGCGAGCGCGGAGGAACTTTTCCCGCAGGTGCAGGCGCGCGGCCTCGGCGAGATCGGCGGGGGAGTCGCTCAGCCCCTGCGGAGCCGCCCTGCCCCACTTGGCCATCTCATCGACGAAGAGGGAACGGATCTCCTCGCGGTTGCGGTGGATCGCCGGGACCAGGATGTGGGAGGGCAGATCGTCACCGAGTTGCACGATGAGTTCGGCGAGGTCCGTCTCGTACGCGCTGATGCCCTCGGCGGCGAGCGCCTCGTTGAGCCCGATCTCCTGGGTGGCCATGGATTTGACCTTGACCACTTCGGTTTCGCCCGTGGCCTTCACCAGTTCGGTGACGATGCGGTTGGCCTCGGCGGCGTCCGCGGCCCAGTGGACCGTACCGCCGGCCTCGGTGACCGCCGTCTCCAACCGGATCAGATGGCGGTCGAGATGGCGCAGGGTGTGGTCCTTGATCTGCCGGCCCGCCTCGCGCAGCTGCTCCCAGTCGGACAGTTCGGCTACGGCCCTGGCGCGTTTGGCCCGGATCGTATGGGTGGCGTGGCGCAGATTGGCGCGGAGGGTGGTGTTGTGCACGGCCACCTCGGCGGCCTGTGGAAAGGGCGGCATCCCCAGGAAGGCGGCGCTCATCGGGTGGGCTCCTCGGGGCCGTAGGGGTGTTGTTCGGTCGAGCTGAGGATCTCCGCGATGTGGAGCGGACGCAGCGGTTCGTCCTGGCGGCGGATCAGGCCGCCGAGGTGCATCAGGCAGGAGTTGTCGGCGGCGCAGAGCACCTCGGCCCGTGTGGTGAGGGCGCTGTGGACCTTGTCCTGCCCCATCGCGGTCGACACCGCCGCGTTCTTCACGGCGAAGGTCCCGCCGAATCCGCAGCACTCGTCAGCACCCGGCAGTTCCCGCAGTACCAGCCCCTTGACCGCGCGAAGCAGTCGGTGGGGACGGTCGCCGAGGCCCAAGGAGCGCAATCCGTGGCAGGAGGGGTGGTAGGTCACCGTGTGCGGGAAGTACGCGCCGACATCGGTGACCTTGAGGACGTCGACGAGGAACTCCGTGAGCTCGTGGGTTCGCGCGGGCAGGGAGTCCTCCCCCCACCGGGGGTACTGCTCACGGACCATGGCGGCGCAGGAGCCCGAGGGCGTGACGACGTACTCGTAGCCCGCGAAGGCGCGTGCCGTGTGGTGGACGAGCTTTTCCGCGGCGCTTCGATGTCCGGTGTTGAAGTGGGGTTGTCCACAGCAGGTCTGCGCCGCGGGAAAGTCCACGGTGACACCGAGGCGCTCCAACAGCTTCACGGTCGCGACGCCGGTGCTGGGGAACAGGGCGTCGTTCACGCAGGTGACGAAGAGGGCGACACGCATAGCGGGAGGATAGGGGGCGGCCGGGGCTTTGGGGCGCCGAGGCGGGCGTGGGATCGGCGACACCCTGGCGGCCTGGGGGCGGTTCGCGTGAGGCAGACTCGGCGGGTGAGGAAAATCTATGTCATCGGCATCGGATCGGGTGATCCCGACCAACTGACGCTCCAGGCAGTGAAGGCGTTGAAGGCCGCGGATGCGTTCTTCATCCTCGACAAGGGCGAGGAGAAGTCGGATCTGATCCAGTTGCGGCGGGACATCCTGGATGCACACGTCGAAGAGGGGTCCTACCGGCTGGTGGAGGGGCGGGACCCCGAGCGCGACCGGGTGACGTCCGACTACGCCCCGGCGGTCGAGGACTGGCGTCGCCGCCGCGCGGACCTCTTCGAACGGTTCATCGCGGACGACCTCGCGGAGGACGAGTGCGGTGCGTTCCTCGTCTGGGGCGACCCTTCCCTCTACGACTCCACCCTCGGCTCCCTGGAAGAGGTGCTGCGGCGGGGTTCCGTGGCCTTCGACCATGAGGTGGTGCCGGGGATCAGCAGTGTGTCGGCGCTGTTGGCCCGACACCGTACGGGGTTGAACAGGGTGGCCCGTCCGGTTCAGATCACCACCGGTCGCCGATTGGCCGAGGGGTGGCCCGAGGACGTGGACGACGTGGTCGTGATGTTGGACGCGCGCCAGGCGTTCACCCGCCATCTCGATCAGGACCTGTTCATCTACTGGGGCGCGTACGTGGGGACGAAGGACGAGATCCTGGTCTCGGGCCGGCTCGCGGATGTGTCGGAGCGCATCGAGCGGCTGCGTGCCGAGGCGCGGGAGCGCAAGGGATGGATCATGGACACCTATCTGCTGCGGCGGGGGTGAACCGGTTCGAACGCGCGGGCGCGCGGCCTCCTCGACACCTCGCCCGGGCCCTGATCTGGGCGTACGGGCCGATCGTGCGAGGGGGCCGGGCGGCACCGCCTGAATGATCAAAAGGAGGGCGGGTTAGCATATGAGCGCCGCCTAGCTCGAAAGATGAATCTGTGACTGTCAACGAGGACTCGTTCATCAACTGGAAGAACCGCGAAGAGATCGCGGAGTCGATGATTCCGATCATCGGCAAGCTACACCGGGAGCGGGACGTAACGATTCTGCTGCACAGCCGCTCCTTGGTGAACAAGTCAGTGGTCAGCATCCTCAAGACCCACCGATTCGCCCGGCAGATCGCCGGTGAGGAACTCTCGGTCACCGAGACGATGCCCTTCCTTGAGGCGCTCACCGCCCTCGATCTCGGCCCCTCCCAGATCGACATCGGCATGCTCGCCGCGACCTACCGCACCGATGGCCGCGGGTTGTCCGTGGCGGAGTTCACCGCGGAAGCCGTCGTCGGCGCCACCGGTGACAACAAGATCGAATGCCGTGAGCCGAGGGACGTCGTCCTCTACGGCTTCGGCCGCATCGGCCGGCTGCTCACCCGACTCCTCATCGAGAAGGCCGGCTCCGGCAACGGTCTGCGCCTGCGCGCCATCGTCGTCCGCAGGGGCGCCGGACAGGACATCGTCAAGCGTGCTTCGCTGCTGCGCCGGGACTCCATCCACGGCCAGTTCCACGGCACGATCTCCGTGGACGAGGAGAACAACAAGATCATTGCCAATGGCAATGAGATCAAGGTGATCTACTCCGACGACCCGACGTCGGTGGACTACACGGCGTACGGCATCAAGGACGCCATCCTCATCGACAACACCGGCAAGTGGCGCGACCGCGAGGGACTGTCCAAGCACCTCCAGCCGGGCATCGCCAAGGTCGTCCTGACCGCACCGGGCAAGGGGGACGTCCCCAACGTCGTCCACGGCGTCAACCACGACATGATCAAGCCGGACGAGCAGATCCTCTCCTGTGCCTCGTGCACCACCAACGCCATCGTTCCGCCGCTGAAGGCGATGGCCGACGAGTACGGCGTGCTGCGCGGGCACGTGGAGACCGTCCACTCGTTCACCAACGACCAGAACCTGCTGGACAACTACCACAACTCCGACCGCCGCGGCCGTTCTGCGCCGCTGAACATGGTCATCACCGAGACCGGCGCGGCGTCCGCGGTGGCCAAGGCACTGCCCGAACTGAATGCCAAGATCACCGGCAGTTCGATCCGCGTGCCCGTGCCGGACGTCTCCATCGCGATCCTCAGCCTGCAGCTCGCCCGCGAAACCACCCGCGAAGAGGTCCTCGACCACCTTCGTCAGGTCTCGCTGACCTCGCCGCTGAAGCGACAGATCGACTTCACCAGCGCCCCCGACGCGGTGTCGAGCGACTTCATCGGCTCGCGCCACGCATCGATCGTGGACGCGGGCGCCACCAAGGTCGACGGCGACAACGCGATCCTCTACCTCTGGTACGACAACGAGTTCGGCTACTCCTGCCAGGTCATCCGTGTCGTCCAGCACGTGTCCGGGGTGGAGTACCCGACGTACCCGGCTCCCGTGGCCTGATTCCGCGGTCGGTCCGGGCGGCATCCCAGCCGCCCGGACCCACACGGCAACGCCGTTGACGCCATCTCCACGATGACGTCAACGGCGTTTTCGTCCCTGCCCCTGCACCGCGTCCGCCGGGCAGCCCGGCCAGTGCCCGGTGCCCGTACGGGTCCCGTCGTACGCATTCGCCCCCTGCCCCGGACGGCTTCGGTGTGTCCGGGGCAGGGGGCGACGATCAGTGAACGGCGAGGGTGACGGGACCCCGGTGCGGGCTGATGCCCCGCAGGACCGACCACGGCACCCGGAACACCCGACCCGGGGCGGCGGGCCAGGCCAGCCGTCGTTCGGAGAGCACCTCACCCCCCTGACGGACCGTGACCCGCGGGACGCGCACGAACTCATCGGTCCACAACAACAACCGCGCCCGCGGCGGCGCCGGGTCACCCGGCCGCAGCAGACTCGGTGACACCCAACGCAACGGCTTCTCGGCGAGCAGCGGCACGGCGGGGGAGTCGTGCGGAAAGAAGTCCGTGGCCAGCCAACGTGCCACCTGGTCGGCGACGTGCCGCCCGTCCAGGGCGGCGATGTCGGCGGTGTCGACGGGGTGGAGCATGTTCCCGGCGGCGAACACTCCGGGCCGGCTGGTGCGCAGCGCGGTGTCCACGACCGGGCCGAGGGTGTGCGGGTCCAGATCGAGACCACCGGTGCGGACGAGTTCGTTGTCGGGGATCCAGTCGCCGGTGAAGACGACCGTGTCACAGGCGAGCGTACGACGCCGACCGGTGTCGATGTCCTCGATCTCAACGCCTTCCACACGCGGTTTGCCGATCACCCGCACCACCCGGGACCGGTTGACCACCGGCACGCCAAGGACGACCCTGCCACCGAGGTTGAAGGCCCCGTACGACTCGGTGTGTGCGTACTGGCTGACCATCGCGGCCACCGAGCAGCCCGCCTCCCGCAGGGTGAGCGCCGCCGACCAGCTGACCAGTTCGCCCCCGACGATGACGGCGCGCTTGCCCACGTCCCGGTGGTGGAGGTGGACGGCGTTCTGCAACTGGCCGGTGGTGTAGACGCCGGCGGGGCGGTCACCGGGGATGCGCCGTGCGGTGCGCGGCCTCTCCCGGGCACCGGTGGCGAGCACCACGGCCCGCGGCTCGACCCGGAACCGGCCCTGTGGGCTGGTGACGTCGACGGCCAGTTCCGACGCCCAGTGGGTGACCATGGCGCCGGTGCGGATGACGGCACCCGCCCGGCGCGCGGTCTCGGTGAGCCGTCGTGCGTACGCGGGGCCCGTCATCACCCGGTGCAGGTCCCTGAGCCCGTACCCGGTGTGGTCGCTGTGCCGGGGGATGCCACCGGCCTCCTTCTCCCGGTCCAGTACGAGGACTTCGCCGGCGACCTGGGGAGCCAGTGCCGCCGCGGCGCTGAGACCGGCCGGTCCGCCGCCGATGACCAGTACGTCGGGGGTCAGCGTGGTGGGCGGTGCTGATGGGGTGGGGGATTCGGTCATCAGGAGGTCACCTCGTGGCACGGGCGGGCACAGCCGCGCTCTGTGGCGTGATCGGTGTGGTCGTTCAGCAACTGCTGCACGGCTGAGCCGCAGAAGAAGCCTTGGCAGCGCCCGTTCATGGCGCGGGTGCGACGACGCAACCCGTCGAGTGTCCGGGCGGGCAGCGGGGCGCCACAGGCATCCCGGATCTCACCGGCGCTCACCCGTTCGCAGAAACAGACGATCTCCCCGTACGCGGGGTCTTCGGCGATCCGTGCTGCGTCCTGGTAGGGGCGTACGCCCGCCTCGCCGATGTAGGGCATCGCCGGTGGTGGTGGCAGTGCGTCGCGTTCCTTGAGGACGACTCCGGAGGCGGTCAACACCTCCCGGACGTGCTCGGCGATGGCCATGCCCGCGGTCAGACCGGTGGAGCGGATGCCGCCCACGAGCAGATAGCGCTGGTCGGCGTCGGCTTCGATGAGGTAGTCGGAGCGGTCGATGGCGGCGCGCAGACCGGCGTACGTGGCGGTGACCTCCTCCTCCAACAGGCGCGGCATCAGCCGTTCGCCCTTGCCGAGGAGGAAGGCGAAGCCGTCTTCGGAGGTCCCGGTCGCGGTGCGGTCGGTGAGGTCCTCGGAGGTGGGGCCGAGCATGACATTGCCGTAGACGGTGGGGGAGACGAGGACGCCCTTGCCGCGTTTGGTGGGCACCGGCAGGACGATGCGGTCGACCAGGGGGCGGGCCAACTTGTCGAACACGAACAGCTCACCGCGGCGCGGGGTGACGGTGAACCGGTCGTACCCGAAGAGCGCGTCAAGACGGTCGGCGCCGAGACCTGCGGCATTGACGATCCACCGTCCGTGGACGTCACCCCCGCGCGTGTGCAGGGTGGTGATGTCGTCCGTGACGGTGACGGCGGTGACCGCGTGGTCGAGGAGGACGCTCGTGCCGCGCCGGTGGGCGTCGGTGGCCAGGGCGAGATTGGTCGTCCAGGTGCAGATGATCGACTCGTCGGGCACCGTCAGCCCGCCGAGCACACCCTCGCCGAGCGCGGGGACCTGGGCGTACACCTCGTCCGGGCCGATGAGCCGACTGTGGTGGTAGCCGTTGGCCTCCGCCTTGTCCCGGAGTCCGGG
This sequence comes from Streptomyces sp. NPDC005963, assembly GCF_040638655.1. Lineage (NCBI taxonomy): Bacteria > Bacillati > Actinomycetota > Actinomycetes > Kitasatosporales > Streptomycetaceae > Streptomyces > Streptomyces sp. NPDC005963. Next base: position 72,321 of record NZ_JBEXVD010000029.1, read on the forward strand.
GAGCGCGGCGAGTTCCTCCTCGTTCCACGCGACCAGGATGGCCCCGGTGTGTTCCACCGGGATACCGGTCTCGCGGGCGTACTCGGAGAGCAGGTCGTACCCCCGGGCGACCAGACGGGATTCGAGGGTGCCGGGGGTGGCGTCGAAGCCGGTGTGGAGGATGGCGGTGTTCGCCTTGCTCGTACCGTCCCCGATGTCGGAGCGCGCCTCCACCAGTGCGACGGACACCGCGTGTCCCGCGAGTTCGCGGGCGATGGCGGAGCCGACGATCCCGCCCCCGATCACGATGATGTCGTGAACGGGAGCCGGACCGCGCCCAGGAGTGGTGCTGCCTGGGGTGTGACTCATGTGAGATCTCCCTTGCGGACGGCCGTCTCGGCGACCGCTGTCCATGACGTGCGAAACTCTGCTGCCCGGTCCGCCGACCACTGCGGCTCGAAGAACGCCGCCGGCTTCCAACTGCCGACGGCCTCCGGGAGTGTCATGCCCGGGTTGAGGGCGAGTCGGGCCAGTGCGGCGGCGCCCAACGGGGTGGCGTGGGCCGAGGGATAGATCTCCACCGGCATCTGGGCCAGATCGGCCTGTGCCTGCATCAGGGTCCGGCTGCGGGTGAGGCCGCCGTCCGCGCGCAGACTGGTCAGCGGTGTGCCGAGGTCGACGGCCACCGACTGGCACACCTCGGCCACCTGGGCGGCGATGCCTTGGAGCACTGCGAGCACCAGATGCCCGGGGCGGGTGGAGAGTGTCATTCCGGCGAAGGTGGCGGTGGCGTCCGGCCGCCACCAGGGCGCGGCGAGACCCGCCAGGGCGGGTACGCACAGGGTGCCGTCGGACTCCTTCGCGGCGACCGTGTCCAACTCGGCCGCTGACCCTATGAACCCGAGGTCCCGCATCCAACGCACCGCGGAAGCCGCCGTGTACACCTGTCCGTCGATGCAGTACGGAGTGTTCCCGGCGGCCCGCCAGGCGACGGACGTGGTCAGCCCCGAAGTGGAGCGGACCGGGTTGTTGCCGGTGTTGGCGAGGACGAAGGCACCGGTGCCGAAGGTGCACTTGGCTGTGCCTGCATCGAAGCAACTCTCGGCGAGGAGCGCCGCCTGCTGGTCCACGATCAGCCCCGCCACCGGGATCCGGCCGCCGAACGCCCCGGTGGTGCCGATGATCTCGTCGCCGGCGGCGATCCGGGGCAGTCGCTCCCCTCCCAGGTCGAACAGGTCGGCCAGGTCGGGTGCCCACTCGACGGTGTCGAGATCGAGCAGCAGGGAGCGGCTGGCGGTGGCGGCGTCGGTGACGAACTCTCCGGTGAGATGGTGCAGCAGCCAGGTGTCCGATGTGGTGACAACACCTTCGCGCGTCACGTTCCGGCGGAGCCAGGTCATCTTGGGCGCGGAGAAGTAGGAGTCCAGGACGAGACCGGTACGGGCCGCGATGGCGTCGGCGTGCTGCCGCATCCCGGCGACCACCGATTCGGCCCGACGGTCCTGCCACACGATCGCCTGTGACAGGGGCGTACCGGTCGCGGGATCCCAGGCCAGGACGGTCTCGCCCTGGTTGGCCAGGGCGACGACGTCGATGGGGAGCCCCGCCTCCGCGATGGCGCGGCGGCCGGTGTCCAGGACCGAGGCGAGCAGTGCCCGCGGATCCTGTTCGACCAGACCGCCGTCGCCGTAACGGGGACGCAGTTCGGCTTCGGCGATGGCGGCCACCGCGCCCGAAGCATCCACCACCACCGCCTTGGTGCCGGACGTCCCCTGGTCGATGGCGAGGACCACGGTCATCGGTCAGACACCTCCCCTTGCGAGGGCACCGGGGTCTTGACCGCCCCGGTCGTGGTGTCATCGGCGTCGAGAGCGCGGTCGACATCGGCCATGTCGGGCATGGTGAGCCCGGCGACACCACGGCGGGCCAGCAGATACGCGAAGTACACGGCACCGATGGCGAACAGGACGAGGACGTACAGCCACGGGTCGCGGAAGGACTCGTCACGGAAGATCAGCAACTCGTACACCAGCCAGACCGAGGCGATGACGATGACCGGGATCTCCCAACGGCCCAGGGAGAAGCCCTGGGTCGGCGGCAGTGACTTGCGCTTGACGATGTACATCAGCACCGTGCCGGCGTAGATGATCGCAGGCAACAGGGTGGCTGCGGAGAAGAGGGAGAACAGGGCGTCCGTGGACATCGCGAACGACGCCAGCACCAGTTCGCCCACCACGAAGATGAACAGCGTGGCGTTGAGCGGAGTGCCCCGGGAGGCGTTGATCTTCCGCAGGGACTGCCAGCCGGGGAAGCGCTCGTCACGGGACATCGCCCACACCAGGCGCGTACCGCTCATCGTGATCACGAGACCACAGGAGAAGATCGAGACCACGACCAGGACCAGCAGGGCCTTGCCGACGCCGGAGCCCAGGACCGCGGTGATGACGGTCGCCACCGGAGTGGCCGACTGGGCCAGCTTCACCGGGTCCTCGATGAGCGCTGTCACCGCGATCAGGAAGAGGAAGCCGAGGACACCGAGCGACAGAACGGCCTGCACCATCGCCTTGGGGATGACCCGGGCCGGGTCGCGCGTCTCCTCGGCGAGGTTGGCCGCGGACTCGAAGCCGACGATGGTGAACGCACCGAGGAGGAACGCCAACGCAAACGGGCCGACCTCACCGGCGGAGCCGAGGCTGTAGTAGCCGGCTTCCGCCACCGGAGCGGACTGGAAGAGCGTGGAGAAGTCCAGCTTGCCGGAGGCCGCGCCGACGACGAACAACAGCACGGTCAGCCCGATCATGCCGATCAGCTGGATCGTCACCGCGGTCTTGTTGACCTGGTGGGTGACCCGGGTGGACAGCGCGACCAGGACCGCCTGGACGAGGATCACCACGGCTGTGATCGCCCACGCGTTCTCCTGCGTCCCCTGGTACTGGAGGAGCTCGGGGAGGATCGTCGAGGCGATGGTGTAGTCGACGGCGACGACGACCACACCGAGGAAGGAGAAGGAGATCCAGCCCATGATCCAACCCCATACGGGGTTCACCAGTCGGGAGACCCACTGGTAGGCGTAGCCGCTGATGGGGATACGGGCCGCGAGGGCACCGAAGACGAGCGCGACCGAGAGTTGGCCGATGACCGCGATGGGCCAGGCGAATATTCCGCGCGGGCCGGAGCTGTTGAGCACCGATCCGTAGGTGGTGAAGATGCCGGTGGCGATCGACACGAAGCCGAAGGCCATGGCGAAGGAGGCGTAGCGGGTGAGCTCCCGCTTCATCTCCTTCTTCTCGCCCGACGCGCTCGCGTCGGGTCTAGCGCCGCCGGTGTCCACTGACTCATGGGTGGCCATAGGAGTGATTCCTTTCGGAGCCCTGCTCGCTGGGAGGGCGGGAAAACAATCGGTGCATTCCAAACGGGGACGAGCCTGGCGGTCAGGCCACCACGACTTCGCACCCCGTGTCCTTGACGGCCGCGGTGATGTCCTCTTCCGCAGCCGTATCGGTGACGACCCCCGTGATGTCCCCGAACCCGCAGACGCGGTGTCCGGCGACCCGTCCCCACTTGCTGCCGTCCGCCAGTACGTAGGTACGGGCGCTGCACGACAGGATCTGCTTCTTGGTGGCGATTTCCTCGAAGTGGAAATCGGTCACGCCGGCGGTTTGGTCGATGCCACCGGAACCAAGAAATGCCAGGTCAGGGTAGATATCGGCGAAGAACTGCACGGTCTGGGGCCCGGAACACACCAGATCACCGGCGCGCAGGCGCCCCCCGGGCAACAACACCGAAACCTGGGGCAGTGCGGAGACCACCTGGGCGACCAGCAGGGACGGGGTGGCGATCGTGCCGCGGAAGTCCAGGGGGAGGGCGCGTGCGAGCTCCACCGCAGTCGTTCCGACGTCGATCACCACCGTCATCCCGGGCAGTGCAAGCCGGGCGGCGGCCCGGCCTATCGCGGCCTTGGCCTGGGTCTGCGACTCGGAGCGGTCGGCGAACGACGCCTCCTCACCACTGACGCCCTGCACCACCGCGAACGACGCAGCTCCACCGCGCACCCTCCGCAGGGCGCCGCGCTTCTCCATCTGCCCGAGGTCCCGACGCACCGTCTCCAGGGAGACGTGCAACTGCTCGGCGAGATCCTCGGTACTGATGGTGCCGACACGGTCCACCACGGCGGAGATCCGCCGATGTCGTTCTGCGGGAAGCATCACTGACTCCTGATAGCCATCGCCCGAAAATGACCGGGCATGACTGGAAGTGTGGATTGCTGACCGAAAACCGTCAAGAGGTGGGGCGAAAATCGCCCGAACCGGGGTGAAGGGTGATCGAGTGCGTTTGTGATGCCAGACGATCCCGGGCTGTGACTACCCACCAAGCCATCAGTGAGGTCGTGCAGTGAGCACACGCGGGCCTATCGCGCCGCTGTCGTCGACAACGCCGTCGTGCCCTTCGATGCTCTGGTCGGCTGCGATGCACCACTCGCTGAGACACCGCACCGGCCCGGCCTCCTCCAATCCATCGGACCCACTCGATCATGGGAGAGGCTCCGACGGACTGCATTGGAGCCTGCGGATTCCGCGATCCGGCATCAGTTCGGAAACGTGCCAAACGCCCATCGGTCGTCGACCGGAGTCGGCGGCCGAGCAAATCATGCCCGATCAGGACTAGTTGAAGGCCACATCACTGACGTGAACGACTGGCAATATGGGAGGACTTGGCTGGACTCGCTATCGGCGCGACGGTGGACACGGCAGTCGCGGCAACCGATGCAACGCGGAACAGACCCTTGGTGGTCCTCATTGTGCGAAATCCATTGTTCGCGCACGCGTGAATGTACGGAACAGGATTTGGTGATCGCCTGGAGTTTATCGAGAGGGATATCTTCAATGCCAGTAGGGTGCAGCGGGATCGGCGATGTATTAATGGGCGGAGTGATTCTTCAGTATCCTGATCGATGATGGAATCAGCCATCAATTAACTCGCGCAAAATTCTATGCCAACTATGCCTAAGTCCAGAGAATGCAACATCACCGCGAAGAGCATCGTTATACGGGTGAGATGAAGGAAATGGATAATCGAGATCTTTGGCGGCAGTAGCGGAGTTCGCCCCCTTGTGTTGCTGTCACCACGGTCGCAGTGCGTACCGTCTCTCATCGGCGGGGCTGCCGATGAGAGACGGTCGTGCATATTCAGGGATTGCGAATCCTGAGAGCGCGCGGCTGCAGGCTCAGCGCGCTCAGGAGGTCGACATCGGTAGGACCGCCCAGCTTTTCCACCAGAACGCGCGCCCAGTCTTCATGTTCAAGTCCGGTGCCCAGCAGGAGATCTCGCCAATCGGAGATCCCCATCTCTAGGGTCTCATCGAGGTCGTAGCTTTCTCTGCAGTAGTCGACGATCGCCCCGACGAGTCGTGCGTTACCTGCTACCATCTCGCCCGGAACCTCCGGAGATTCCGGATGGAATTCGGACGCCTTCATGGCTTCGATCGCCTTCGCGATCTTGGAGCGCTGAACTTCATCGAACTCGATTTCAACGACTGCCGCAACCCATTCAGGCAATATCATTCGAGTGGCCCTCATTTAATTCGCCAGTGGAGGGGGTCATGTATTGGTACTGTTCTCCGCCTACCTGGGAGAACGTGTAGCCTGCCTTCATTAGTTGATTGAGTTCGCGCGAACGTGGACTGCGGATACTTCGGGTGAGATAGGGATCGCGTAGTGATATCAGAAGCCAGGTACACTTTCTTCATCTTTTCAATTGCCCCTTGAATCCATGCATCGTTGCGCGCATGACTCCAGCGGGGAAAGATAGGGTGCAGTACCTCGTGATTGGCCCAGCTTTTCGCGATTCCTGTGTCTCCCCGCTTTCCGAGGACGATGTAGTCATCAGTGCCCGTCGAAGGAAGTGCGCTGCAGACGCTGTTGTGCACGAGTACCGGAGTCGATCCCGCCCGCACATAGTACGTGTGCTGGCGAAGCCTTCGACCTGCTTTCTCACAGGTCAAGTGCAGTTTGCTGGTCCGGTGAAGTGCGTGGAGGTCCGTGGTTGTGCGGGGTTGTTGCCGTCGCTACTGCCGTCAGACGGTTCAGCCCAGGTACGGCCTTTCGCGCTGTTCCAGGAAGTGTTGGAGCCTGAGCCGTTGAGTGTGGTGCATCGGCAGCTGCTCAATCTCTTCCGGCGGCACGAACCGGAGCTCGGTGGACTCGTCGGAGATCGTCAGTTGGCCGCCGGTGATGCGGGCGGTGAAGCAGACGTTGAACTGTCGCCGGGCCTCGCCGTCGGTGTAGGCGATGATGTGTTTCGGGTCGGTGTAGGTGCCGACCAGGCCGGTGATCTCGACGTCGAGGCCGGTCTCCTCTTTGACCTCGCTGACGGCTGTGCCTGGCAGGGAGTCGGTGAGGTCCATTCCGCCTCCGGGCAGGGCCCATAGGTCGTTATCGCGGCGGCGCTGGAGGAGGATGCGCCCGTGGTCGTCGGTGACGACGGCGGAAGCGGCGACGACCATGCTGTTCGGCTTGGGCGCGCTGGGGTCGTCGTAGTACTCGGTGCGGGCCACGGCCAGCCTTCCTCTCGTACGGGGGTTGCGGTCGCCCACACGGCGTCGAAGCTGTCGGCGTAGGTGTCGAACATGCCGCTCTCCTGGTGTCGGCGAAGGTGCCACACGGGGGCGGCGTACGCGTTGACGCCCCAGCCGTGTGCGTTGACGAGTTGCTGGTCGTCGGCGCGGTAGAGGGAGTTGGAGAGCACCGCTTGTGACGGCACCGGGCAGGCCCGTCCCCTGCCCCGGCTCGCCGTCGCCCGACATGTGCGGCAGATGATCCGCACCCGTTGGGAGCTGGGGAGGCTGCCGGAATTCACCGGCCTCAAGCTCTGGAAGTGGGCGCACATGCGCGGCTTCCGGGCTCCTGGAACAGGGCGTCGAACTCGTCGTGATCAAGGAACTCCTCGGCCACGCCCACATCGGCGTCACCGCCACCGTCTACGCCCACGTCCGACTCCGTCTCCAGCGCGACGCCATCGACACCCTCAGCACCGCACTCGACAGCCCGGAGAACACCAAGACGGCACGCTCCGACGGCGACGAACCGCCACCCTGTGCCGCCCTCGTCCGCTGACGTTGCCGTCAACTACTGCCGTCACCCCGCACAGACGCCTCGCCAGACACCGCCTGACGGGGCGTCAAATTCGCTTGCACACATCGAGAAGCAAATTGAAGTTCAACAAACAGCGACATCAACGCGAAATTCGCGCATAACCTTCATGATCGAGTAATAAAATACCGTCTCACCGAAAGGGAGATTCCATCTTGCATGAAGCGCCACCGAGAACCTTCATCAGTGCAATGGGTGCCGTGTACCCGAATCTCTGCACCACGGATCCTGACAGTAGGAAGGTGGCACATCCGCCTGTCCATTCAGAGAATGGTACGCGCCAAAGTGGCCACGATCCCAGCAAATCGCCGTAGGCCTCTGACCGCTTCTTAGTTCGCAAAATTCCTCGACGGCCGCACGAACATCAGATACCGGCAGCGTATTGCGGGGCTCGAAGAGCCTCCAATCGCCCAAATCAGCAACAACGTTTTGATCCAACACAGGCGGTTCCGGATTCCTGGAGGTCCACACACTCCTCGCAATCTCCCGATCCACTCGAACTACGGAATCCTCGGGAACTTGCCACCTCAATGCGCCATATCCTGTAAGCGGATTTGTCGAGACCTGAAGACAGCTGTCAAAATACCGATCTGATTTCACCGGATCCCTATGTGGCACCAAGAGCACAAACGTTGCAAGAATGCCACCCTTTGGCTGTCCAACCACATCTGGCCCTTGGTCGGGTCCGCCGGTCACCAACTCTGCAATCAAGCGCCCAAGAATAGCTCCCGACGCTGCATGATATGTCGTACCGCCAGTGAAAATAGTCAGAATCATTAATATCCTCCAACGTTCGCAGGTGAGGCGATGCGGAATGCTGAAACTAGACCGGCCCCCAGCATAGTTACCCCGTGCCAGCCCTCTTCAGTGCGCTAAACGGATGTCAGGCTAGACCCTCTTGGCGGAATTGCAGACACCCCAGTCATGCATGTAGGGACCAGAACAAACCCCGTCAGAATTATTGATTACGACTGTCGCCCTCTGAACGCCGTTGCTTCTCATAGCCAAAGCGATCTTGGTTTCTACATGAGATGCGGCCGCGAACCCACCTGCAGCGTCGTGAGGCACGCCAGATTTTCTGAGCGCGCCCCTCACTTGCACGAATGAACCATTCTCACCGCTTGATACAGGAGCTCCGACTTTATTTCCAGCATCATCAACGACCTGACCAGTCGTAATCTTGCTGCCTGCCAACCCGTCCGCGATGCCGTCGAGCGGACTGCAGTTGTGGACCAGGACCGGTGTGGCCCCCGCCAGCACATAGTACGTATGCACGTTGCTGACGGTCAGGTCGAAGGTCCGATGGGCTTCCCTCGTGGAAGTCAATGCCCTGACCGTCGAGTTGGCTCCATTGGTCGAGCGGAGCCTGTCGCCCGAAGCTAGGTCCTCGGCCTCGGCCCAGCGGCGGGTCTTCGTCTCCCAGTACGGATGGTGCGACGTCGCCTTGAGCTTCGTGGTGCGCTTGTCGGGCGTGCGCAGCGTCAGCGTCGTGAAGCGTTTGTCGGAGTCGGTGACGATCAAACGGGTTACCGACTCCGTGCGAGTCGTTCCCGAGGCGTCACCAAGAGCACCGAAGTCCTCGTCGCCGGGGTGGGCATCACCATCCAACAGACAGCAGCCGGCGACTTCGACGGCGACGACAAGGTCGATCTGATCGCCGTACATACCAACGGCTCCCTGACGCTCTACCGCGGAAACGGCAAGGGAGCGCTAGGCAGTGTCTGATGGCTCTTGCCTGGGATGGTGGATCTCTCGCTGTTTCGGGCATGAGTCGGGCATGGTGCGTCGGCATGAACTGACGAATG
>NZ_JBEXVD010000030.1:0-80303 GCF_040638655.1 Streptomyces sp. NPDC005963
ATCTTCGACCTCGCCGACTACGGCATCATCGGCGACCTCTTCACCGTCATCCCCCAACTCACCACCCACATCAACAACCACAAAAACTAACTAAACCAACAGATTGCCGCGGCTCGGCGCCCGTGGGGGACGCCGAGCCTCCTGTGGCGGAGGGTCTTCGGCGCTCACGACCATTCGACACGGAAGCTCCGTGTCCCTTCCAGCGTCGTCCCGCTGAGAACCAGTGAGGCAGAGCTCTCGCTCACCGTGCCCTCCAATGTGGTGTCCGTCGACAGGGCGTAGGCGAACGGCATGTAGTTGCTGCACGGGAAGATCGGCTTGGGGACGAAGACCAGATTGTGGGCAGCCCCCTGTGAGGCGCCCGATTCGGTGAGCCTGCCGGAGATGTCCCCGCCGCCGTCGTCGTCCAGCGACCAGTACCCGATGGCCACCGGCCGACCGTCGACGGTGTCCGTGCCGTCGAGGGCGGACGTCACCCCGAAGGCTCCTTCGGCGGACTGGCTGTCACTGGCCCACGACAGGTGGAAGCCATTCGACTCACCTCCGACCGGTTCGCTGATCAAGAGCGTCGCCGGAAGCTCGTAGGTCCGTGAGGCCGAGGCACAGCCGGGATCGGCGAAGTCCACGGTGATACGGGCGGTTCCGGTCCATTGTCCGCGCGGTACGTCGGACGTCGTGGTGTTCGCAGACCCGTCAGTCCCGTCAGTCCCGTCGGTGTCCACGGAGCCGTCACCGTCGGTGGAATCGCTCGCGGATGAGCTTTCGGAATCGTCCGGTGGCGGTGTCTCCGTCGCGGTCTCGGTCTCGCTCGGCTCAGAAGCGGAGCTGGATTCCGTTGCCTCCGGCGTGGCTTCGTAGCTGGTCGTGGGTGTCGAGGGTTCGACTGCCGCAGCGGCACTGCTGGAATCCGTCGATCCATCGGATCCCCCGCTGCCACAGGCGGCCAGTGTCACCAGACTCATCGCGACGATCGCCGATGAGAGGGTTCGCCCCCTCCCCCGCGTGCGCACCCTCCAGCTCCGACCGTCTCTGCTGCCGCCCATCCCGCGGACCCCCCATCACTGTTCGCCGCACGGATGCCTGCCCGCGCGGATCGGGAACGGCACCTCCCCGCATCCCCGCCATCCGGGTGGGATGCGGAAGGATGATCGTCCCTCCGCCAACTGGCCCTTCCCCGGGCCCCCTTGGGCGACCAGGTTAGGCGTGCTTTTGCTCCGTTGACATCCCAGATGTCTGGGGTTCTTCCTAGTCTGGCGGGGTGACCCTCGCTTCCGCTTCCGAGCCCGACCGCCATTCCACTGCCGGTCGCCCACCGACCCGTACGAGGCCGACCGCACGGACGTCGCTCGTACACGACTTCTCACGTCAGTTGCGGGGCACCGAGCGCACCGGTGCTCTCAGCGTCCTGCACAGCACCGCCCGCACCCTGCTCAAGGTCACGCCCGCCGATGTGTGGTGCGCGGTCATGCTCGATCCGTCCACACTGTTGGACACCGGTGGCATCCACACCCATGGCTTCTCGACGGAGGTCATGCCCAGGCTGTTCGAGATCGAGCACGCCGATCAGGTCGGGGTCGACAACCTCCGTGCCCTCACCCGCAGAAACCGCCCGGTCAGCGTGCTGAGCCAATCGACGAAGGGCCAGCTGGCCGACAGCATCTACTACCGTGATGTCCTACGCCCTTCGGGGCTCGGCGACGAGCTGCGCGTGCTGCTGCGCGACGGCTCCCGCACCTGGGGGCTGTTCGTCCTGTGTCGCTCCTCGGGCACACCGCCCTTCACCTCTGCGGAGGTCGAGCTCGCCGCGGCACTCAGCGCTCCGGCGACTCTTGCCCTGCGCCGCTCATTGCTCCTCGGCGGCATCGACAGCGATGGCGTCCCGGATGCGACCGGTCTGCTGATCCTCGACGACGAGCAGCAGGTGCACCTGTGCACCTCCACCGCCGAGCACCTGCTGGGGTTGATCCAGGAAGCCCATTCCCGACCGCGCCAGCTCCTGCCGTATGCGCTTCAGGCCCTGGTCAACACGGCTCAGGGGGTCGAGTTGGGGGTGCAGGTGCACTCCCGTGCCCTGGGTAGCACCGGGCATTGGATCACCCTCAGCGCTTGGCGTGAGAAGGCCGGCGGTCCCTCGGGGCTCGGCGGCGCGGAGGGTGCCCCGCTCACGTATGTGTCCCTGGCCCCGACCCACCCGCGCGATCTCACGGCGCTGGTGCTCGATGCGTACGGGCTGACCCCCCGCGAACGTGACGTCGCCCAACAGGTGTTGCTCGGCCGCTCGACGGCTGAGGTCTCGACGGCCCTGCACATCACCGAGTACACCGTGCAGGACCATCTACGGAAGGTGTTCGACAAGGCCGGGGTGCGCAGCCGTCGTGAGTTCACCGGGGAGTTGTTCCAACGCTGCTACCTGCCTCTCCTCAACGATCCACCACTCACCACGGACGGCCGGATGCGCCACGATCCGCCGGGCCGGCCGTAGGGGGCCGTGGCCCGGCCGGTTCGCGCAAGGAGCGTGTGGAGCGCAAGGAGCGCAAGGAATCCGCCGGGCGCGGCAGATCAGCCTTCGCCGTCCAGGAAGAGCGCGGTCAGTGCGGGGAGTCGATGCCGCATCTCCTCGTCGTCGTCGAAGTCGAAGGACTCCCCCATGTCCGGCTCGTGTCGAGTGACCGATCCGGTCGCCGCCTCCCAGAGCTCTTCGCTGCCGGACAGACGGGAGAACGCTCGGGACGCGGCGTAGTTGCTGTCCTCGTCGAAGACGAGCTCCTCCAACATGTCGGGCTCACCGCTCTGGGCGACGGGGTGTTCCGCCAGGCTGTCCGGGGCCGCGAGCACCCGCTCGTACCAGAGTCGGCCCTGTGCGATGATCCCGGCCCTGAAGTCCATGAACGAGTCGTCGGAACAACCGCCGCCTATCAGATAGCCGGCGGCCCACACGTCCCAGCGGTACAACGCGCCGTGGACCTCGGAGAACGTCAATTCATAGCCGAGGACTCTTTCCGGCGATGAGTCGGCCAGTACGTCGGTGAGGACCGATGCAAAAGGGCGCTCCGGTGTCGTGGCGACACGGGCCTCGTCGATGAGGTGCCAGAAGTCGTCGAGGGGAAGCGGTTGGGGAACGGAGGTTTCTGTAATCACCGGTCCACTGTGGCAGAACCCGCTGGCAGCCGTCCGGCGTGCCCCCTGCGAACCGCCCCTTTCGATACCCGGCAACACATCTCCCGGGCGCCCGATGGAATTGAGTTGTCTAGCCGTGTGCCAGGGAACGCACCTCGTGGTGCAGCGACTGCACCATGCCCAGGGCCTGTGGATCGGACTCCGGCCAGTGCGTTGTCTGGGTCCATGCCAGTTCCACGGCGGCGACCGCCCGGTCCGTCGCACCGATCTGGAGGTACATGCGTCCCAACAGGGCGACGGCGACGGAGAACGCAGGATGGGCCGTGCCGACGCCCGACTCCCAGGCCCTGACTCCGTGTTGCAGCCGGGCCAGTCCGCGTACCTCGTGTCCCGACTTCCAGAGCCGTACGGCTCGACGGGTGATGAGGGTCAGTTCGGCCACCGGATCCGGTCGGGAGAGCACTCCGGCGCCGATGGCGAGGAGTGCGCCGAGTAGCACCAGATAGAGGCCGATGCTCGGGCTCACATCGAGGGATTCCCCGGTCGGCGTGGGCGTACGACCGGCCTCGACCATGTTCAGCACCGCCCAACAGGCGGCCAGAGCACCAGAGCCGATCAGTACCGTGCGGTGGCTACGGAGGGGGCCGAGCCAGGCGCGGTGGGCTGCGATCACGAGGGTGGCCGCACCGCAGAGGAGTGTGATGACGGCGTCGCCGCCTGCGAGACCGGCCCGTGATCCCAATGCCATGCGTCCGGTGGCGTGCCTGCCCCAGCCGAACGAGAGCGGACCTTCGCCGGACACCCAGGGCAGGAGGGAGCCGATGAGCAGCAGCCCTGTGGCGCCGAGCGCGAGTGCCACGGGTAGTGGAAGCGCGCGCAACCGCTGCCCCAAATCGCGTCGGGTCGGCTCGACCGGGGCGGTCATGATCCGAGCCTGACGATGTCGGCGTCCATGGTCCGGGCGGCCACGAACAGCAGCACGGGGACGAGGAGCACCGCCGAGGGCAGGAATACGGCGTTGCCCAGCAGTCTGAGTCGGGTGGTGGCCAGACGTCGCGCGGCGAGCAGCAGTCCGCCGGGGAGCAGGAGGAGCAGGGTCGTCATCGACAGTGCGTAGCGGGCGAGGCTGTCACCGGGGGCCGGGAAGAGTGCGGAGAGCAGTGATTCCTGGGCGAGCCAGGTGGAGCCGCGGACGAGTGCCATCACGCCGAGGTAGAGGAGGGTGAGCGGCAGGGCGAAGAACACCCAGTAGGCGGCTTCGAACTTGCTCACCGTCTGTGTCCGTGTGCCTCGTGCCTCCCAGTCGCGCAGGGCCTCCTCGCCCAAGCGCAACTTCCGCAGGGACTCCTCCGCGGTCTCCTCGAACATGTTCTTTCCCCCTCCTCCTTCAGTTCCCCAGGATGCGCCGGGCCGCCCGGCGCCTTGCGATCAGTGCCCATGCGCCGATCAGTAGTCCGCTGCCGCTGAGACCGAGCGTCCAGGTCAGTAGGCTGCTGGCGTCGGGGAGCTCGGCCTGTGGGCCCAGGGCGATGCGTACGCCCTGGTCGCGAACCGTCGTGGAGATGCGGTAGGTGCCAGGGGCGAGGTCGAGGCGGGCTGCGGTGAGACCGTGCCAATTGCCCTGTTCATCCGACATCCAGTAGTCGCGCCCGCTTCTCTCGCGTTCGATCTCGGGAGGGCGTCCGGCGTTCGGTACCACGCGGATGCCGGCCGGTCGTGACCGCTCCTGCTCGATGAAGGTGTCCAGCCGGGCGGAGCGGGCGAGGTCGCTGCGGTGTTCGAGGCTGATCCAGTACGTGTCAGGCCGCTTCACGGTGACGGACAGGGAGCTGGTGGCGGGCGCTCTGGTTCTGGCTTCGGCGTCGGCGCTCCACTTGTCCTGCAAGCCGTAGTCGTACGTCATGAAGCCCAGGAGTCCCAGGAGCCACAGGGCGAACGCGAGCGTGCCCCAACGCGGACCAGGGCCCGTGGGAACGAACAGATCTCGCACATGCGTTGAAGCCACGACTTCCCCCAGATTCCCCCAGTCATCGCAAGTCGGAACCTTAACAGCCCTTTTGTCTATGGGTAGTTGAAACACCTGCGCCTTGGTTGCAGCACTACCGAACAAGCGCCCGACCCGATGGCTCTACCCGCTGTCGCGGTACCTCACCCCATCACGCGCCCCACCACGACTTTGGTCCAGACCTATTGACGGCAGGTCTGGACCAACCTACGGTGTGGCGCATCGCACCGCGGATGTCTCCAGGCCCCCACAGTCCAGGAGGTAAGCGTGCTCCACAGAGCTACCCCTCCCCATCCCCCATAGCTCTCGGTCCTGCGGCTCTCCCCAGTCGCACGACTCCCCGTCTCCCGCCGCCCGGATGTTCACGACGCCGGCCCCCCGGCAGTCGCTCCCCCACCGCGTGCCGCCCCGCCCCCAGGGCGGCACGCGGACATCCGCTTTCGCGATCACACACCCCCCACCACTCACCGAGAGCCCGCCGCAACGCCGAGCCGGCGCCCACGGCGGGCCCGAAGGGAGCACGCATGATCGGTCGGAAGATGCGTTTGCTGGGCTCCGCCCTGGCCATGGCGTTTGCCGTACAGATGGTGACCGCCGGGGCCCCCAGCGCCGCACCCAGCGACCGCAGCACCGCCCCCACGGCGGCGGCTGCGGAAACCTGTGCGGTCAAGTCCAAGCCCACGGGCAAGGTGCTCCACGGTTACTGGGAGAACTGGGACGGCGCGGTCAACGGCGTGCATCCCCCGCTCGGTTGGATTCCGATCACCGACAGCCGCATCCGCGCCAACGGATACAACGTGATCAACGCCGCGTTCCCGGTCATCCGCTCGGACGGCACGGTCCTGTGGGAAGACGGCATGGACAACACGGTGAAGGTTCCGACACCGGCCGAAATGTGTCAGGCCAAACAGGACGGACTCACCATCCTGATGTCCATCGGCGGGGCTGCCGCCGGCATCGACCTCAGCTCCAGTGCGGTCGCCGACCGATTCGTCGCCACCGTGGTGCCGATCCTCAAGAAGTACAACTTCGACGGCATCGACATCGACATCGAGACCGGACTGGTCGGCAGCGGGAACATCAACCAGCCGTCGGCGTCCCAGGCCAACCTCATTCGGATCATCGACGGCGTCCTCGCCCAGATGCCCGCCAACTTCGGGCTGACGATGGCCCCCGAGACGGCCTACGTCACCGGTGGCAGCGTGGTGTACGGCTCCATCTGGGGCGCCTATCTGCCCATCATCAAGAAGTACGCGGACAACGGCCGGCTGTGGTGGCTGAACATGCAGTACTACAACGGCAGCATGTTCGGATGCTCCGGTGACTCGTACTCCGCCGGAACCGTCGCCGGCTTCAAGGCCCAGACGGATTGCCTCAACCGCGGGCTGGTCATCCAGGGCACGACCATCAAGGTCCCCTACGACAAGCAGGTGCCGGGTCTGCCCGCACAACAGGGCGCGGGCGGTGGCTATATGTCGCCGAGTCTGGTGGCCCAGGCCTGGAGCGGATACAACAACGCCCTCAAGGGGCTGATGACCTGGTCCATCAACTGGGACGGGTCGCGGAACTGGACCTTCGGCAAGAACGTGAAGACACTCCAGGGCCGTTGATCGCCTGCTGAGAACGAGGTCGCGGCTCAGGCCGCAGGGGACCGGTGCCGCTCGTCGGCACCGGTCCCCGCTGCTTGTCGGGCTCCTCCCGTCTCCCCTGCCAGACACCGCGGAGGCCCAGACACCGCGGACGCCACGAACTCAGAACAAACACAGTCGAACGAAGACCAACGCAGACCAACGGACTGCGCCGGACATTCGGTCCCCGGGTCGACTCGACCGACGTTTTACCTTCAACCGATAGTGCGGATGGCCGGATCTATGGCGTAATGGTGACCGGCTCGGTGCGGAGTGTGGCCATACGTCCGAGACCGCTTCGATACGTCCTGTTCGGGGAAGACAGGGCGTTGGGTCATACCGGACTGGGGGGTTCGATGGCCAGAAGTGATGTGCCCGCGGCCGGCCCGACGGGGAGAAATCCGCGGCAACTCGCCGCCGAACTCTCCTCGTTGGCCATGGATCCGCGGGTGGCCGTGCATCGCACCGCCTTGATCGAACTCGCAGGGGACATCACCAACCCCGAGCGGCTCGCTCGATGGTCAGGGACCGATCTGGTCGCCGTCTACAGCGCACCGGGGACACTGCTCAACGTTCCGGAACCCATCCCACCGGCCGTTCGCGCCCGGGGGGCTCCGCCCGCACGGAGCGCCGCCGGGTCCGAGGGTTGGCGTGCGCGACGACAGCGATGGGCGCGGACCTTCGCAGGATGGGCCGGGGCACTGGTCTTCCTGCCGCTGCTGGTCACCTGGGCGGGGCTCGGTGCTGCGGCCTGGGCCTACCAGAAGATGCGGGAGGCCGGCAAAGGCGGCGGCGAATCGTTCCTCGGTCTGTGGCAGCAGGGCTTCGCCGGAGAGCTCTGGGCCCCGTTCCACTTCGATGTGATGGTGCTCTACACCGTTCTGGCACTCGGCGGTCTCATCGCGGCGACCCGCCTGCGCAGTCGGCAGGAGTCGGCCGATGAGCGCGCGACCGGGGTGTTCGCCGCCCGTCTCGCCGGTGCGCTCGTACAGGTGCAGGCCCTGGCGTCCGGTGCGGCGCACATGACACCGCTCCGTTTCGCCGAGGAGTTGCAGGGGGCAGCCGGAAATCTACGGACCCTGGGCGAGTTGGCGGGCTCCGTCCAGCGGGAGACTCGGGAGTTGGTGGAGCAGGCGCGGGAGACGGCGACCCTCACCCGCTCGGCTGCCGAAGCACTCGGGGCGGCCGTTGCGGGCCTCCAGAAGGCCGCCGCTGCCGTCGAGACGTCGGCCGGCCATGCGTCGCAGGCTGCCGAAGGCGCAGGGCGAGGAGCGGACGTGCTCTCCCATGAGGTCGTCAAGGTCCTGGGCGAGATGGGTCAACGGGTCAGGGAGTCCGCCCACGCCGCGGCCGGCGAACTGTCCGCCGCTGCCACGGACGCGGTGCGGCGCATCGAGGAGGCCGCTGACGACGCCTCGGCCCACGAGGAGGACGCGGTACGGCGGGGAGTCGAACTGCTGGATCGTACGGCCGGGGCGCTGGGGGGCACGCTCGACGGAGCGCGGACCGCACTGGAGTTCGCGGCGGTCGAGTTGGGAGGGGCGACCGAGCAGCTCAACGGGACGGTTGCCGCGCTGCCGCAGGCCCTGGAGGGGGCGGCGGCGGACGGCGCAGAGCGGATCGGTTGGGCGTACGACCGGGCGGTGGCGGCGCTCGTCGTTTCGCTGCGCGGCGAGGTCCGGGCGGTGACCGGTGAACTGGCCTCGCAGATGGTGCAGTTGCAGGAGTTGGCGGGCCGGCGCGAGAACGCCGAGCTGGCGGCCCGGGTCACTCGGGCGGAAACGGAGGAGGGCCTTCGTTCAGCGGTCGACGAGTTCCGCCGGACCTTGGAGGCGGTCGCCGCTTCGGTCGAGGTGACGACCGAGCGGCTCGCCCGTTCGGGTCCGGTCCACGGGCCGCCGGAACCACCCGTCGCTCGCTCGGAGTGGCCGTCCGCGGTGCACGGTGTGGAGGGTCCGGAGTTGCCGTACGACGCTTCGGGGCCGGCGCCGATCGGCGCGGACGAGTATCCGGCGATGGGATTCGGCGCCGGTGTCCCCAGCCGTGCTGACGACCCACGGGCGTCGTTCACCGGGCTCGCGCCGAACGACCAGACCGGTCGGGCGTACGGGGATGATCAGCCGGAGGTGAGCTTCCGGCACCACGGCCCGCCCGACGAGCCGGCGCCCGGTGCCGCCACCCTGTGGGCCGTTGCCGTTCCCGAAGGGACCGTGTCCGGGGAGCACCGTTCCGTGGCGCCGTCGGTGGATCGACCGCGCGATGAGGGACACACGGGCTGGGACGAGTGGTACTCGGAGGATCCCGACGACCAGAGCACGCACGGCGCCCCCGCTGCACGCCGTGCCCCAACTCCCCTCGGAATCCGCGCAACCGGCGATCTCGCGGCGGAGGGCCCCCGCGACGCCGTGCCCGCCGATTCACCGGACGACAGCATTCGGGGCGAGGTTCCCGAGCCTGCTCCTCCGGGCAGCGCGGAGCGAAACGGCGTGGACCGTCCGTGGACCGGTTCGGCGGCGAGCAGCGGAGAGGAGGGGCCATGAGGCCGCGGTCGTCGAGCGGTGTGGCGCACGCCGCGGGTTGGCTGTTCGCCGACCTTCTGTTGGTGATCGCGGTGATCGCCCTCGGCGGTCAATGGACCACTCCGACCGCCGATGACCGTTCTGCGGTCAGCGCCTCCCCCACCGCCCGACCGTCAGCCTCCGCTTCCTCCGTTCCCTCTCCTTCCCCCACTCCCGCCGCTTCGACCGCACAGCCCGGGCTCGACCCCGACAGCGAGGAGTTCGACGTGACCGGGGATGCCCCCGGGCTGCTGGCCGGCAGGTCGACGGCGGTCCGAGAGATCCGTGACGAGGTGACCGAGGCCATCCGCGCCCACCCCGGAAAGACCGCGGCACTCGTCATCGTCTGGGGTACGGCCGCGTCCTGCGGTTCGTGTCCGGTCACCGACGACGCCAGCCGTGCCTATGCCCGGGCCATCGCCGCGATGCTGCCGTCCGTCTCCCCGACCTTCTTCCCGCCGTTCCACGAGGAGATCATCCGCGGCTACCGCAACACCAGCGGCGACCGGGCCAAAGGACAAGCCACGATCGAACTCTTCTTCCTACGCGACTGACCGAGGCCCACCGCACGGGCCACCGCCACTTCGAACACCACCCCCGCGAAGGACCGCACGGGCGGTCCGGCAGACCCTTCAGCCACCGACGCCTTGGACGTCACCCGAGCGCAGAACGGAACGAGGAGGACCACCACCTTGGCCCCAACCATGAATCTGGCGGAGTTGCGCCGCTTCGCCGACGCCACCCTCGCCATGCTCGAACAGCAGGAGATACCGGGGACCCAAGAGGCCCACGACCGTCATGCCGAGGTGATGCGCTTCGTCCTCGAACTGCACGACCGCGTGCGCAAGCCCGTCACGTTCGGTGTGGTGGGCGAATTCAGTGTGGGCAAGTCCCTGCTGCTGGGCTCGGTCCTCGGCAGGCCGGACCTCCTCCCGGTGGAGGACCGCAAGGCCACGGGCAACATCACCGTGCTCCGACTGCACCAGGCGCCGGCGCGGGGCGACGGCAGCGCGGAGCACCCGTCGAAGGCCGACGTCAAGGGTGCGACCCACACGGGGCCGACCGCGGAGGTCCACTACCTCACCGAGGAGCGGCTCCGGTCCTGCGTCCGCGCCATCATGGCCGATCTGGCCCGCGGTATGGAGGAGGACCATCCGGCGCTGGGCGCACAAGCGGCGCTCGGCGACTACGATCCGCTGGCCGATCCCCGCGGTTGGGGCCCGTTCGACCAGTGGATCTCCTGTCTCTGGCCCGTGGCTGCCGCAGAGGGCCCGAAGCCCCTGGTCGACCCCATCCAGATCTCGGCGACCCATCGGGCGGCGGCGACCGAGTTGTGTCGGATCCGCGATGCGCTGCTCAGCCAGACCGATGTGCTCGGCACCGTCCAACACGTCAGTTCCCGACTGGTTCGCGAGGCGCTGGACCACGGTACCGAGGAGCGCATCCCCGCGGTGAAACCGCGCCCCCGCATCCAGCCGTTCAGCGCGGCGGATGTGGAGCAGGACGCCGCGGTGCTGGCTCGCAGCTTCATGCTGATCGAGCGGGTCGTCTTCGACGTCCACGTATCGCCCGAGCACTGGCAGTTGTACCGGCTCCTCGAAGAGCACCCCTTGCAGTTCCTGGACTTCCCCGGCATCGGTGGCGCGGGCTCCTACGGTCGGGACGTCCATCTCAGTCGCAGTGAACTCGCCGAGGTGCACACGATCTTGGTGGTGCTCGACTCACGCAGGCCCGGCGGCCGGGGGGTCGAGGAGTTCTGGGGGATGCTCGTCAAGGACGGCCGCAGCCCGGAGGCCCTGGCCCGGGCCGCTCTCGTCGCGGCCAACGGCTTCGATCGGGTCCTCGTTCCGACACTGCCCGACGCGGTGTTGTCGAAGGCGGAGTTGTTGAAGCGCTCGGATGCGCTGAACGGCATCCACGTGCACTCGGACAAGTTCGTCAAGGGTCGGGAGGCAGCGGTCGTCGCCACCTCGTCGGTGTCGGCGATCCGTCGGTACGGCCTGCCGTACGCGGAACTGTCCCCGGGCACCCGGGGCGTCATCGAGGACGCCCTTCAACAGTTGGACCAGGGTGCACACCCCCGCTGGGAGGGTACGGCCGCCCGTTTCGACCTGGTCGATCCATCGGGGCCCTGGGGTGGCAGATTGCGCGAGGCCGAACGGGACGGGGGCATTCGGGCGCTGCAAGAGCTGATCGAGGACCAGTTGCGGGCCCATGGAACCGCGCAGAAGACCGAGCGCGCGGAGGCGTCCCGGCGCAAGTTGTGGACGGCCCTGCTGGCGCTCCAGTACCAGATCAGGCTGGAGACCGCGGACAAGGATCCCGGTCTCGCGGAGTTCCACCGGATCCGTCAGCAGATCCAGCGCTTCCGTCTGCTGGTAGGGGCGTTGTTGGCCCAACTGCGCCAGGTGCGGGACATCGGTCGGGGGTTGGGGGACAACGCATCGGAGCAACTGCCCCTGGCCGTGGTGGAACTGTCGGCGCCGCCGAGCCTGGCGTCAGCCGCCGGGCAGGTGCGCGCGGAGGTGTACGACTGGGTCGAATGGGAGCAGTTGCTACGGCGGGCCAGGGCCGACAAGAAGGGGCTGGTCACCAAGAGCAAGGCGCCGACCGCCGCTCTGCGCAAACCGTTGCCGGGACAGCCCGCTGTGCCGGTGCCGACGGAGAACGCGGCGGACACGTCCCAGGGCTACATCACCCGTTTCACCGCACTGGTCACCGGCCGCACGGCGCAGGCGGAGAGCGAGCTCGGGCAGTGGTTGGCGAGTTGGCAGGCGGCCTGGCAGGACGCCTTCGCGGAGTTGCGGGGTTGGTTCGAGGAGCCGGGTACGGTCCCACTGTTGCGGGAGACATTCCTCTCGTACATCGGGGACGTCAACCAGGCGGAGAACCGGCTCTCACAGCTGTGGACGGCACTCGATCCGGTGGACGTGGTGACCCGACAGGCCGAGTTCCACGCCACCGGTCCGACGCCCGAAGAGGATCTTGCCGCGCGCTTTCCCGCCCAGGCCGACCACGCCCTGCCCTGGCACCACGGCGTGCCCGATCTGGACCCGATGACGGAGAGCCAGGAGCGCCATCCGCTGATGGTCGCGCAACTGCGGCTCTACGCGGCGGACACGGCGGCCTCCCTGGTGACCGACCGGTTGAACCGACTGCTGACCGCCCGGGTGGACGCGCTGATCGAGTTCTACACGGAGACGGAGGCGTTCTTGCCCACCGATGACGACGTCCGACCACCACCGTCAGGTGCGGGCGGCGCGGGCGATCCGACCGGTCCCGTCGGCCCGGCCGAGCCGGACTCCGAGGGCGCCCGGGTCGATGATCCTGACGATGCATCAGATGAGACCGCCGGTGGACAGCCGATCGATCTGTTGATCAGCACCTGGAGGAATGCCTGATGGCCGAGCCGTATCTGTCGTTCCGCGTCCCCGATTCCGTGTCGGTGCCCTCCGATCATGTGCTGCGGACCGGGGAGCGCTCCTTCCGCCTGTTCGCGTACGAGGGCTGCTACGCGCTGCCGATCGTCACACTGCACCCCGACCATGAGCCAGGGCAGATGTACGTCAGTGTCCAACTCCCCGGCCGGCTCCGGCTCGCGCCGGTGGGAAGTGCCGAGTTGCCGCACGGTCTGGCCCGTGCCCTGGGCGTCGCCTGGTCCGCGGAGAGCGACGCCCACAAACCGGTGATCGGCGACCTCGACCTGGTCCGGGACGCCACGGTGGAGAGCGTCTTCGTCCATCTGGGTCCGCGCCCCGCGGGCAGTGCGGCGCGCGCTGTGGACGAACCGCTGTACGTGGACGCCTTCTGGGAGGTCGACCTCAAGAGCGCCAAGGGAAAGTTCGTGGTCGGTGCCAGTGTGATGTTGGAGTTCGCCCCACCGGGCGAGGTGCCGCAGACCGTTCCCGCAACGGACCACACACCGGAGTTCCTTCCGTTGCGAGAGCCGTCGGACAACCACTACCAGGAGTTCGTGGTCGTCGACTTCGGCACCACGGCATCGACAGTGACCCTCCAGGACACCGGCTATGTGGAGCGGCATCCGATCGATCCCGATCAGGGGCGGGCGCTCGGGCGGTTCCTCACCGAACTGCTGACACCGCCCGCGGCCCCGACGCAAGGGAGCGGCCCCGAGGACGCTCCGGCGGTGTGGCGCACCGCGGTCAGCGACATACTCGACGGCCAGTTGACCCTGCGCGGCTCCACGGAGGAGACGGTGACGGGGCGAGAGGCACTCGCCATGGTGGCCGAGGACAATCCGGAGGCGATCTCGGCCCTGCAACTCGCCGTGGAGCACGCGCTCCACCGCGGCTCGCGGGAGCTGCGCACCTGGCTGGTCCCCCGGTTGCACGAGGGCTATACGCGGGTGACCGACACTCCGCCGCTGCGCGTCCATGAACTCCGTCCGGTGCCGTTTCCCGGCCCCAAGGGGGTCGACACGTTCGCACCGGCCAGTTCGCTGGTCGAGATCGTCGACGGGGTGTCCGACGGTGCGTCCGCGCTCCCGGAATCGCGCGTCTTCCGGCTCTCTGAGGAGTCGGGGGCGATCACCGGACTGAAGCGGATGGTCATGCGGGCGAAACTGCCCGACGTGCCGGACTCCGATCTCTCCGCGATCCATCTGACCCAGCACCTGTACCTGGAGTTGGTACGGACGGCCGAGAAGCTCACCGCGGACAAGAGCAACCCGGGCAGTGTGGTCCAAACGGTCGTGGTGACCTATCCGACGACCGTGCTGCCGGAGGTCAAGCGTCGACTGGGGCATCTGGTGCGGGCTGCGCTGGGGGCGCCCCGGGTGGTCACCGACTACGACGAAGGGTTGGCTGCCGGCCTCTTCTTCGTGATGCGGGAACTGTCCGGGAACCAGAACCTTGGCCTGGAGGCACTGCGGGCGCGCTCCCGCCGGGTCACCCGTACCGTTCCGCCGCAACTCGACGCGTCCGGGGCAGCGAGCGAGCCCGGGCGTACGTTCCCCGTCACACCGGCCACCTGGCATCGCACGATGCTCGTCATCGACATCGGGGGCGGTACGACGGACATCGCCCTGCTCCGGTTGGTCCTGGTCGACCAGACGCCGGACCGGCCGGAGAAGGACGGCAGGATCGCCGGCCGCCGCTACCGGTTGGAGCCGACTCTGCTCGGTTCGACGGGGCACGAACAACTCGGCGGAGACCTGTTGACGCTCCAGGTCTTCTACTGGCTGAAGGCGGTGATCGTCGATGCCCTGCGCATCCGGGGCGAGGGGGAGCAGGAGCCGGGACAGGGACGGCGTTCCCTTGCTGCCCAAGTCTCCGACCAGGCGGGACGCAATCTCGACCGGGTCGTGGACAAGAACGTCAAGGAGACCCTGGACGACTATCTGCCCACCTCGTGGAACACCTCGTCCCCCCATCAGACGGCCGGTGGCCCCCGGGACAGGTTCCGCAGTCTCTGGCGGCTCGCGGAAGCGAAGAAGCGGGCTCTGAGCGCCGCCGTCGGTGGTCGGGTCGAGTTGGAGATGCACGAGTTGACCGAAATCGTGCAGGGCGCCTCCAAGGGGCTGACGGAGCCGCAGGGTGCTCTCGTCCTCGATGCCGGTCAGTTCCGGAGGCTAATGCTCCCGGTGTTGCAACGGGCCGCGGAGATGGGCGCCGACCTGGTGCGTACGACCTTCGAGCGCGAACACGAGAACATCGCAGCCGCTGCCGCCGCCGGACAGGCGACCTGGCAGGAGCCCGTACTCGACCAGGTGGTCCTGTCCGGGCGCACCAGCAACATGGCGCTGGTGCGGGAGACCGTGATCGACGTGCTGTCGCGGGCGGACTCCGGCTCCCAGTTGAAGTTCGGTTGGAATCCGACGGCCCTGTCGATCGAGACGGGGTTCGCCGCCAAGCAGGCGACGTCGATCGGTGCCGGCTGGGCGCACACCGTACGGTCGGTCGCGCGGGTCACGGAGACCAAGCGCACCGACGAACAGGTGTTGCACCCCCGGATGACGGACCTGGACATCGAGACGCACGGCCTGTTCTCCAGCCTGCCCTGTGATCTGGGGCCACGGGCGGGAGCCATGCGTCCCGTGGTGCTGCTGCGGGCCGGTGAGCCCTTTGTGGAACTCGACGAACGCGGCACCCTGGGCATCAGATCGGCCTGGAACCTCCTGCCGCGCAAGGTGGAGTTGCACCGCATCACCTCGGCCTCCCGATCCATCCAGTGGGGGAGCTTCGACGTGGAGTTGGCGGCGGAGGGTCGGGACGCCATCGACCTGAACCATCCGGCGTGGCACCCCCGGCGGGAGAACGGGGTGCACTATCTGATCGAGGTCGACCAGGAGTTGGACCCGTACATCCTCTTCTGCAACGGGCGTCCGCACTTCTGGGTGGACACGACCCGACACCACCTGGACCTGGCGGACCTGATCCCCGGGGCGGCCTTCGAGCCCGACCTCGGCCGCTGTCGGCTCCCGGGGCGACTGTGTGTGGCCACGGTCGACGGAGGGTTGGCCGAGGTCTTCCCCCAGCCGCAGCCCGGCGCCTACGACGACTACTTCACCGAGTCGTTCCACCCCGACGCGGACAGCACCCAACATCGGTTGCCGGGCCGGATCGCCCGCATTCCGGTACCGCCGACCGACGGTCAGTACGAGTTCCACCTCGACGACGGCAGGGGCAATCCGGTGCCCCTGGACTCCCTGCCCGTTCCGGAGGCGGCCGTCCACGGACAGCAGCGGCTCCACACGGCGGCCCTGGACGCCCGCGGCCGTCTCTCCGTGTTCCGTGGCGCGGTGCCCTACGCCTCCGCGTTGAACTTGCTGGAGGTGCAGACGGAAGCGGGCTTGGTGTATCGCCGCCGGATGCACCGGGGCCGCCCCGAGTTCAAGGACGAGTGGGACCCCTTCAACGGAGGTCACTGATGGACGACCGCACCGGTCAGCACCACGCCCGAGGAACGGGGGAGGCGACCTCACCCGCGGACTGCTCCCCGGAGCAGTTGCTGTCCGATTTCTCCGTACGGGTGCTGGCGCTGTTGGGTTCCGCCTCACCCAGTCGGGCCATCCTGCTGGAGGCGCTCACCGTCTGCTACGGCGTGATGGACCGGTCGCCCTTCGACGAGGAGATCAGACAGGACCCGCAGGGGCGCGATCTCCTGGAGGCCGCCCGGTGTCTGGGCTATCTGGTCCTGGCGGGCAGACGGGCCGAGGACGGGGCGTCGAACGACGGCTCGGAAGGGGGTCCTTCCACCGAAACCGACAGAACCGATGGCACTGAAGGCACCGAAGCCGCGCTCACCGGCGCGGAAGGTCATGTGAGCGAAGACGCCGCCCCATTGACACCTCCGGAGGATGACCCCTCCCACGGTTCGACGACCGCAACGACACCCGTACCACCCCCGGTGGTGGCGTCCGAGGTCCTCGTGGAGGAATCCCCCGACGAGGCGCCCGACGACGCCGTGCAGGGTGATTCACCGTCGACGGGCCGGAGCACAGTCCAGCGCATCGACCCGGCGGACCCGCTGCAAGAGGCGGTACGGGAGCAGTATCGAGCCCTGCTCGACGATGTCGACGCCAGGCTGTGGCTCGACTCCCCCGCCGATCTGCTCAGACTCCGACCGGCCGAGGAACCGGAGATCGCACCGCCCGGCTCGGCGAGCGACTACTGGCGGCTGGCCCATGTCGCCCTGCTGCGCCTGCCCGATGAGCAACGGGTCGCTTGGCACGGGAAGCTGTCGGCCGCGGCCCGGGCCGCGGTGGGACTGCGCCGTGCCGGCGACCGCACCGAACCACCGCGGGACGAGGGCATCGACGACCCGGACGTCCTGGTTCCGACGCTGGTGGACCACAGCACTCCCGTACTGCTGAGCCTCACACCGACGGCCAAGGGGAAGCTGCCGTCCGATCTGCCCGCCGAACTCGCCAGGGCCGCAGGCCTCCAAGGCGGTCCAGCAGGGTGGACGGGCACCGAAGCTGACCGGGAGTGCCGACGCCGTTGGGCCGTACGAGCTCACCAGGCACTGCAATTGGCGCGCCTCGATCCGCTGCTCGTACTGCGCTGGAAGGGCCAGAACATCGGGGTGACCAAGGCGGTGGGGACCTTCCAACAACTCCTCGTCGACCACCTCACGTCCCTCAGTGCCTCACAGCGGGTCGAGAACCCGGAGAACCGCTTCCGTGCCGAGCACCGGCTCGACGCACTCATCGGTTCGGTGCTGCACACCACACCAGCCTCGGAGGAGAGCTGGTGGTGGCGGTGGCGGGCGGCGGGCTGGTCGGAGTTGGCGAAGTCCGCGGAAAGGGCGGGCTACGTCCTGCACAGCCATCCGGAGCGACTCCAGCGCGCTCAGCTGATCGCCCTGACCGGCAGTGGCGAGGAGGACAACCTCACCGGACGCAAGGGCGCGCCGAGGGCGTTGCAGTGGGTGCTCTACGCGCTGGCCGGTGCCCAGGACGGCAAGGGCATCGGCGCCGTGGTCATCAGGCCGCAATGATGACCACAGCCGGTGCCGACCGGCGCCCCCCGTCCTTGACCTGGGTGGAGTCCGCGCGGGTGCTGTCGCAGACCGCTGCCGGGCGTGCCGGCGGGGTGACGCCCCAGTTGGCGCGGGACGCAGCGGCCGTGCTGCGTGCCCGGGAATCAGGTCGACCGGCGCCGTCGGTGCGGATCGCCGTACTGCGCCGACTGCCCGATCCAGGTGTGGCGGCGCTGCTCACCGGCCACCGGCCGGAGGGCGGGGGATCACCGCCGACGCGGGGGGCGGGTACGCAGGGCCGTGGCGTTCTTCCGTTGGTCCTGGCGGCGACCGAGGGTCGAGCCCGGTTGGTGATCGAGCCGGAGGCGGGCGGTGTCCTGGAACGGCTGGGGCGGCGGCTCCTCGAAGACCGCTCGCTCCCAACGGACACCGCCGGCTGGTTGCGGCAGTGCCGTAGGACAGGCCGCCCCTGGTACGAGGTCGAGCCCGGCCGGGCGGCGACGCTGCTGTGGCGGCGGATCCAGGACGTGGCGGGAGCAGTGCCGGACCGGGAAGCGGCAGAGCTGGAATCCTTCTTCGCCCATCCGGTCAGCTGGCTCGGTGGCCCTGCGGACCGGCGCCCGCTGCTCGTGTCGACGGGTGCGGGAACGCCCGTGGAACTCCTGGACGTGCCCTGCGGTACGCCGGGTTCCGCAGCCGACGCCACCGGGGCGGTACGGCGGCTGATCGGCGCCTGCCACGGCGTGCTGCTGCTCTTCCCGGCCCGTGCCGTGTCCAGTGGGGCGGCCCCAGGGGAGCTCGGGCCGACGGTGGAGTGGCTGGGGTGCTGGACGGAACACCTGAAGGCGTGCCCCCACGGTCCTTCGGTCGCCCTGGTGGCCACGGTCGACGAGCGGTCGGGAGCGGGGACCGTGCCGGAGTTGGCCGGTTGGTTGGGCGGACGTCTCGCGGCACTGCTGGACGGCCTCCGCCCACGGCTCTGCGCGATCGCCACCGCCGAAGCACACGCCGTCGCCGGCGTCCTCGCGGCTGCGGCCAAAAGTGCGCCCGACGCTCCGTCCACCCGCCCCGGTGTCGCCCTGCTCACGCAGGCGCTCGCCGACCGGGACAGCAGCGGTCTCACAGCATTGGGCGAGCTGGTGGATTCATTGGCACGCGCGGGTGCCGAGGGCCTCGCGGAGTTGACCCGAAGGCGACTTGCGGCGGCCTTCGATGACACACGACTCGGTTGTCGGGACACGGCGTTCGCCCACAACTGGCCGCTCGACCAGCTCCGGGCAAACACTCCCCGGTCCGACAGCGCCGGCCCCGCTCCTACCCCCGGCAGCACCGACAGGGCAGCACCGCCCCTGGCAGCGGACGAGATGTGGGCCCAATTGGAGAACGACGCGGTGGGCCTGCTCGCCGCCCGGGCCGCGGGGCAGGGGCGCCGTACGCGCTCTCTCGGGGCCGACCCGGCCTCCGGTGCCGCCGTCACCTCGCCCGCCCCTACCTCGCCGACCGACCCCCGGCCGCAGGGCCGGAAGGAGGATTCATCATGACGTTCGTGCTGGGTGTTCTCTTGCTGGTCGCTCTGGCGACCATCGGCCTCCTCGTCCATCGACAACGGGCCGCGCTCGCTCCCCCGGTCCCACTCCCCCAGGTGCTTCCCGCTTCCGATGACACGGCCGACCGTCGACTGGAGGAGTTGGAGCGCGAGGTGTCCCAGCAGCGCGACCAAGCGCAATGGGCGCTGAACGAGCGCAACCGGGCCATGGAGGAGCGCGATCGCGCACTGGCCACCCACGAGGGTGCGGTCGCCGAGCACCAACAACTCGCCGCGGCTCGCGATCGGGCGGCGGCGGAGCGCGACCAGGCCCAGTTCCAGGCCGTCAAGGCCACGCGCGAGAAGGAACGCGCCGAGGACGAGACCGCGCGGCTGCACGCAGAGGTGGAACGGCTGCACGCCCAGTACGAGGCCGCCCAACGCGCGGCATCGGCACGGGCGGAGGAGGCCGAGGAAGCGCAACGAAGGGCGGAGGAGTGTCTACGGGAGTTCGATCTCCATGAGCACGATCGCACCTGGCTTCCCTCCGACGGTCAGCCTTCGTCGGACGAGCCCGACCGGCCGCAGCCGGCGATACCCCAACAGCTGTCGTTGAGTGCGGACGCCACAGCGGACAGCGTCGTGGACGGGGCCGACCTGGGTGCGGTGGTGGTCAGGGCGGCGTCGGTCTGCGGTGACCGGCACCGGCAACGACAGCAACACCGCCGGGACGCCGTGTTGCTGCGGATGCCGGTGGGGCTCGGCGGTTCCACCTTGCTGAGCGCGGTGGCGGCGGGTGCGCCCGAGGGGGCCTGGTCCCAGTCGGCCGCCTCGCACGCCTGTCGGGCCCTGGTCACCCAGATCCAGAACCAGGCCGATGTGCTCTCCTCCTGGCTCACGCCCCGCGCGGAGGCCACCGACACCGACACGAACGTCGTGGAGGACTTCTCGACGCCGGCGGCTGCGCTGCGGCTGGCCCTGGGCGATGTGGGGAGGGCGATCAGGGTGGAGGCGAACAACCGGGGTTGGTCGTCCCAGGAGGGCACCGTCGACGGTCGGGCGGTGGAGGTGGAGATGACGGCTCTGCTGTCGCCACTCGGTGACCGGACGTCGCGCACCCATCTCGCCTTCGGCACGGGTGACGGCATGGTGCTCCGGTTGCGGGAGGGGCAATGGTCGACGGTGTTCCCCGTCCAGGACGCGGGACCCGGTGGGCCACTGCTGCCCAGTAGGGAAGCGAGGGTGCGTTGGGATCCGATTCGCACCAGGAAGGGAGATGTGTTGGCGGTGTGCTCCCGGCCTACGGCACAACTCCTGTTGCACGAGGGGACGGGCGACTGGTTCGCCGACCGCTGGGAGGGCAGGCAGCCACGGCTGACATCGTTCCTGCTTCATGTGAGTGCACGGGTGCGCGCGGCGGTCGAGGACCGGAGTCTGGTCTGTCTGTGGGACTTCGGCAACGCTGCCGAGGCGGAACGGGCAGCGCCGCCACGGCGGTGAAGGGGACGCCACGGCCGGCACGGGTCCCCCGTGCCGCTCAGCAGGTGTCCCATCCGGTGGTCCCGGTCGCAGCAGTCGAAGGAACCTCGCCTCCGAGGGACTGCACCACGACAGGCCATCGGTCGGGGCCGTCGCCGTCGACCCGCCAGCAGTACCGGTTAGGCGGTGTCTCTTTGATTGGTTGGTCAGTTGATCGGGTGTGTCCGTCCGCTGCGTGATCACTGCTGTGATGTGGGACCGGATCGAGCCGCTGATACCGGCCGATCCGGCCCACGGGCGACCGTGGGCCGATCACCGCCGCACCCTTGAGGCCATCTCGTACAAGTACCGCACCGGCTCGCTTTACCAGACGAACTCGGGCCATTCCAGACCCCTCACACACGGCTGATGGGGTGGGCAGCGAACGGAGCCTGGGAACGGATCCTCGCCGCGGTCCTGGCAGTCTCAGACGACGACGGCGACATCGGCTGGACCGTCTCGAGCGACAGCCACGCGCGACCTCTTGGATGACCGGCGGGGTTGCGCGCCCCGTTATCGGTTGAGGATCTCCTCGGCCTTGTCGGCCACCTGCTTGGCCTGGATGTCGCGGCCCTTGCCGTTGGGGTGCGCGTACCAGGGGATCTTGGTGCCGAGGAGTTCAAGCTGGGAGTCTTCCAGCAGGCCGCCGATGCCCCGGTCGGCGCCGTCACACGCCGTGTTGGCGCCGGTGCTGGCGTAGAGGTCGACGAAGTCGGCGCCGCCTTCGGCGTCGGCGGCGACCTTCTTCATGGCGTCGTTCAGCCGCTTCTGGATCTGGTCCAGGACCGGCAGGGCGTCCTGGGGGATGTCGGCGAACGGCAGCTGTGTCTGACCGGGCGCCGTGGTCGAGCACTTGGTGGTGTCCTCGGGCACGAGCCTGGGGTAGCCGACCAGGACGCGCTTCGCGTCGGGGGCGAAGTAGCCGATGCGGTCGAGCAGCTCCTCCAGCTCCGCACCGACCCGCTCGAACTGACCGTCCAGCCACTGCTTTCCGTCCCCGGACTCGAAGAACTCACCGCACTTGGCGGCTGGCTCGTCCCCGTCCACCGGGTCTCCCGGCAGGAGAGAGGGCTTCCGGAGCTCGTCGGAACACTGCTTCAGGATGCGGCTGAAACCCAGTGTGTTGCCACCCAAGCTTCCCACGGTCAGCTGGGTGTCCTGCTTGAGCGCGTCCTGTTGCGGCGGGAGCTCGCCGGCGCCGAAGGGCAGCTCCTGCTTCTCCCAGAAGTGGTGGACGAGGGCGCCTCCGCAGGAGACGTCCGCCTGGACGTCGAGCGTGATGCCCTTGTCGGCCAGGCTCCGGGCGGCGACGGCGGGATAGTTGTCCGTGGCCTGGAAACACCAGCCCCTCTCGCTGTCCGTGTTGTTCACGGGAGCGATGCCGAAGTTGGAGGTGTAGGAGTCGCCGAAGAAGACGGTCGGTACGGGGTCGGCGGGCGCCGCGCCGGCGCTTCCCGCCGGGCCGGCGAGCGCCAGGCAGCTGCCCAGTGCGACGGTCGCGGCGGTCAGCCGCCAGACCGCCGGGGATTTCGTCGTCTTACGCATGGCTGAAGACATGGCTGTGCCCTTTCGTTGGGGCCCACGAGGAGAGGCGAACGGAGTGAACACTCCGCATTCATTCATGCGCAGAATGTGATGATCAAGGATTGTGCGCCAAACGGGCAATTACCGGCCAGCCCCGCGCATACATCCATCTCTCCTGTTCAACAGGGGTGCCGCGAAGGTACGGCCGACGAGTTCGGATGTGATCACGACCCGATAGAGGAGCAGTCCCATCCGGCCGCCGCAGCCCGGGAAGCGTGACCGCACAATGAAGGGGCAAAGACGTCTGACGCGCAGTCGGCCATACGCACAGAGAAGCGTCCATCGAAGACAAGTTCAGCCGGCCAACGCTGTTGCCCCTGCACACCTGGCCAAAGTCTGCCGACGGAGAGTCGGACCCCACCCGACTCCTGACTCCGGCTGGAGGCGAAGGGGGTGGCTCTTGATTCATACGAGATCATTCGGACGCCGGGACTACCGCACCCCAACGGGACCAACACGAATGGAACGGAGCCCCGCACTGTTGAATCTCGTGAACATCTCACCAGGCGGAGACGGCCGAACGCCTACCGAAGCGCTATCCGCTCTTCCTTCAACACGGGACGCCAGCACTCCCTCCGCCGGCGACAAGCGCCGGCCTGTGCCCACAGCATCCTGCCGCCCGAGCTCCATGGCCAACGCTCCCGCGTACAGCAGATTGAAAGGCGGGTTCTGAGGGCCGTGTGGATGAGCTCCATGGTGGACAGTCAAGCGGGCACTGCACTGACAGTGGACGCTCTCAGGTGAGGCCCTGTACCGCGTAGAGGGCGCCCAGGGCCATGGCCAGCGTTCCGAGCAGCAGCCTCAACGACCTCTCGGGAAGCCTGGGTTGGAGGTGCGCCCCCACCGCGCCGCCGCACAGTCCACCGAGGCCGCAGACCAGTCCGAGGAACCAGTCAGGCGCGATGTTGTGACCCGGTGCGACGGCGGCGAGTACCACATAGGTGCCCGCGCCCACGAGGGAGGTGACGAACGTGCAGGCCAATGCGGCGGGGGCGACCCTGGCGACCGACATCCCCCGGCCCGCCAGGATCGGGCCGATCAGAGAGCCGCCGCCGATGCCGTAGATCCCACCGGCGGTGCCCACGGCCAGTGCCAGCAACACGGTGGGGCGGGAGCCGAGGTCGGGCCCTTCGGTGCGGTGCAGCGGACGTAGGGTGCGGATCCACAACCACAGACCGAGCGGCAACAGCAGTGCGGCGACCAGGAGTCGAAAGACCTCCGGACCGGGGATGGCAAAGACGCGGATCACCGCGCCGAGTACCACCCCCGGCACGGCGCCCGCGATCAGCAGCCCGGGCAGTCGGCCGCCCAACCCGCCTCGACGGTGGTACCGCAGCAATGCACCCGGCCCGGCGACCACGTTGTAGAGCAGATTGGTGGGCGTCACCGAAGGACTCGGCACCTGGAGCAGACTGAGCTGCACCGGCAGCAGGAACACCGCACCGGACACACCGACGGGTGCGGTCACGATCGATATTGCGAATCCGGCCGTCCATGCGAGCAGCCCGCCCGACCAGTCCACCCCGTCCCCCTTCGGATCACCGCCTTGAGTATCCACCAGGTCGTGGGCGGACGGGCCGACTGACGGGCTGGCTGGCTGGCTGGCTGGCTGGGACTAGAAGGCGGTCCAGGTGAACGCGACGTGGTCACCTGTCTTGATGCGGAACTGGCATCCGCCGACCGGGGTGGGTATGCCGTTCACCGAAATGTTCCAGTAGGCGGACGCCCCGCCGCTGACTCCCTTGATGGTGTCGACGGAGAAGTCATCGAAGGACGGGTACCAGGTCCCGTCCCACGTGAAGTGCCGCTTGCGGGCGGCGTCGTCGAGGGCTGCGGTCGGAGTGGGTACGGCGGTCGGGTACTGACCGCCGTTGGTGCCGTCGCAGGGGTGGGTGCCACCGGTCGCGGTGGTGACGTCGTGTCCCTTGGTTCTGATGAGGCCCTTGAAGAGGCGGCCTTCAGGTCCTTGGACGGTGAGCTTCACGAAGACCGGGGTGTTGGTACTGACGGTGGTGGTTGCAGGTGCCGCGTGGGCGAGGGGTGCGGCGGTGAGGGTGAGGCCGAGCACCGCGGTGAGGGTCGCGATACGGAGGGCGAACGTCTGGCGCACGAGGGTGCCTTTCCGATGGGGGCCGGCCGCGCGGCCCCCTCGGCCCGCTCGACGGCCCGCGTACCGCCGCACGGACGGACGCAGCCCGGGTACCGGACTCGGGGCTTCGCGCCGCAGACCGTGGCGGTGGGAAGCAGTGCACGCGCATCACGCTGGGCGCTCCGGCTCACGGCAGCCAACTGCCGTTCACGGTTGCAGGTCAGCGCCGGAATCCCACCGGCTTTCCCCAGTCGTGCACGCATTGAGTTGTCACCCCGGTCGGACCGGAGCCCACGCATCGTAGCCCGCCGCCGGAGTTCTTGGGATGATTCCCAACGAACTTGCTCCTTACAGGAGTTCGGCCAGTCCTTCTGCCTTCGACGAAGGGACCCTGTGGACCTCAACCGCATGTTGAGCGAGCTCGAAGAGCTCGTCCTGTGCGAATCGTTCTCGGCCGACCACCGGGCCGTTGCCCGCAGTGCGGCGACGGTCGCGGCGCAGGGCAGCCGATGGTTGGATGCAACGCCCGAAACCCTGGTGATCGGCGGGGTGACCCATCTGCGCTGGACCTTCGGTGTCCCCCGGGTGCTCCTGGTGGGGCACCACGACACGGTGTGGCCGATCGGCTCGTTGTCCGACCACCCCTGGTCGATCCGGGACGGCATCGCCCGTGGTCCGGGTGTCTTCGACATGAAGGCCGGGCTGGTGCAGATGTTCCACGCGGTGGGGAGTCTCTCCTCCCTCGACGGCATCCGGATCCTGGTCACCGGGGACGAGGAGGTCGGCTCGCGCACATCGAGGGAGTTGGTCCTGGACTCGGTGCGCGGGTGTGCGGCGGCCCTGGTCCTGGAGGCATCGGCGGACGGTGGGGCGCTGAAGACCGTACGCAAGGGCGTCTCGCGGTACGACGTCTCCGTACGGGGCAGAGCTGCGCACTCCGGACTCCAGCCGGAGAAGGGCGTCAATGCGGCAGTGGAGGCCGCCCACCAAATCCTCGCCCTCACGGAACTGGACGCATCGATGCGCGAGGGCCGACCGCACGGCCCGGAGGCCACGACCATCACCCCGACCCTCGTCTCCGCGGGCACGTCCGCCAACACGGTTCCCGACCGGGCGACGATCCGCGTCGACGTACGGGCCGCGAGCGAGGCGGCCCAGGCCCGGGTGGACGAGGAGATACACCGGCTCGTCGTACGGACTCCGGGTGCGGAGCTCATCGTCGAGGGCGGTCCGGTTCGGCCGCCGCTGGATCACGGTTCTTCGGCCGCGCTGTTCGCGGTGGCGCAGGGCGCGGCAGTTCGTCTCGGCATGCGACCGCTGTGCGCGGCGGCGGTCGGGGGCGCATCCGACGGCAACCTCACTGCGGGCGCCGGCGTTCCGACACTTGACGGGCTGGGCGCCGTGGGCGGCGGGGCCCATGCCGACGACGAGCACGTGGTGGTCTCGGAGATGCCTCTCCGGGCCGCACTGCTCGCCGAGCTGATCACTTCGGTGTGACGGGGCCGATCGCCCGGACAGGGGGCTGATACGGACTCGGGACACGAACGAGGGGGCCGCCCGCCTGGTTCGGCGAACGGCCCCCTGCTGTCCCTGTGGTTCCGCCCGGTCCCACTGGGTGGCGACCGGGCGGTACGGGTTTTCGTGTGCGCTAGGCGGAGCGTCGTACCCGGGCGGCCTTGCGGGCTTCGGCCGTACGGCGGGACTCGGCCGACCTACGGGAGGCGCCGCCCGCGCGGGCAGGCTGTCCGGGTCGGGTTCCGCGGCCCCGGAACGGAGCGCTGCCCGTCTTGGGTCGCTGTGCAGCGGGTGCACTGACGTTGATGGGGACGCCCGAAGGTGCCTGGGCGGCGGTGATGCGGGTCAACTCGGCTTCGCCCGAGCGCACCTGCGTGGTGTGCGGCGCGATGTCGGCGTCCGACATCAGTCGCGACATCTCACGCCGCTGGTCGGGCGTGACCAGGGTGACCACTCGGCCCGACTCGCCCGCACGGGCGGTCCGGCCGCCCCGGTGCAGATAGTCCTTGTGGTCCGCCGGCGGATCGACGTTGACGACCAGGTCGAGGTCGTCCACGTGGATGCCGCGGGCGGCGACGTTGGTCGCCACCAGCACGGTGACCTCACCGGACTTGAACTGCGCCAGGGTGCGGGTGCGCTGCGGCTGGGACCTGCCGCCGTGCAGTGCGGCGGCGTGGACGCCGACGCTCAGCAGGTGCTTGGTGAACTTGTCCACCGACCGCTTGGTGTCCAGGAACATGATCACGCGGCCGTCCCGGGCGGCGATCTCGGTGGCGACGGTGTGCTTGTCCGCCGCGTGGACGTGCAGGAGGTGGTGTTCCATCGTGGTGACCGCCCCAACGGAGGGGTCGACGGAGTGGACCACCGGGTCGTGGAGGTAGCGACGGACCAGGGTGTCGATGCTGCGGTCCAGGGTGGCGGAGAAGAACATCCGCTGACCCTCGGCGTTGACCTGGTCGACGAGCCGGGTGACCTGCGGCATGAAGCCCATGTCGGCCATCTGGTCGGCTTCGTCCAGGACGGTGATGCGCACCCGGTCCAGCCGGCAGTCGCCGCGCTCGATGAGGTCGTTCAGCCGTCCGGGGGTGGCGACGACGACGTCGGCCCCGGCGCGGAGCGCGGCGGCCTGCTTGCCGATCGACAGTCCGCCCACGAGGGTGGCCAGTCGCAGCCCGAGCGACCGGGCGTAGGGGGTGAGTGCCTCGTTGACCTGCTGGGCCAGTTCACGCGTGGGAACGAGGACCATGGCCAGCGGCTGGCGGGGGGTGGCGCGGTGTCCGGCGGTGCGGGCGAGGAGCGCCAGTCCGAAGGCGAGCGTCTTGCCCGACCCGGTGCGTCCGCGTCCCAGGACGTCTCGTCCTGCCAGGGCGTTCGGCAGGGTGGCGGCCTGGATCGGGAACGGCTCGGTCACCCCCAGGGTGGCGAGCGTCTTCAGGACCGGAGCGGGAAGCTCCAGCGCGTCGAAGGTGTCGACCGCCGGGAGTGCGGGAGTGATGGTGGTGGGAAGCTGGAAATCCTGCTTCGGCGCGGGGCGCGTGCGGGGGCGGCTGTTGGAGCCACCCTGGCCTTGAGAGCGGGGGTTACCGCTGCGGCCTGTTCCTGCGGGGGTGCGCTTGCGCGAAGGGGAGGAACGATTCGTACGATGTGGGCGCTGCATGGAGACCTTTCCCCGATATGGCGCGTATCGAGGAATCCCCCGGTGCAAAGAAACCGAATGAATCGCAGAAACGAGCCGAAATGCTGAAGACACGGGCCGTGCTGGTGCTGTAATAGCGCTACCAGGGCATCGGAATGTCAAGAACTCACGGTGGTGAGGGAGTTGCCATGAGGTCCCGGCCCTGCGCTGGCGAACCTCACGTACGGCAACAAACCAGGGCCCGCACCTCGGGTGCGGGCCCCAGTCGTCTAACGCTTTTTAACTTCAGGCGGGGACGATGTTCTCCGCCTGGGGGCCCTTCTGGCCCTGGGTGACATCGAAGTTCACCTTCTGGCCTTCCTGAAGCTCACGGAAGCCAGAAGTCGCGATGTTCGAGTAGTGGGCGAAGACGTCGGGGCCGCCACCCTCCTGCTCGATGAATCCGAAACCCTTTTCCGCGTTGAACCACTTCACGGTGCCAGTAGCCATAACAAAATCTCCTTGGGGCATGCTCGGGATTCCACACTGTGCGGAACCCGGCGTCGCCGCGATGATTGCCCCGTCCGGAGAGACCGGAAGTATAAAAGTGTCCGACGGAATACGAAACCGCCGATGCACTCGAAATATATGGGAACCACAACTGCAACTTAAACAGACTAGCACGCCTGACGATTCTTCTTCGATACCCGTCTCAGACGGGGGCGACAGGACGCTGCGGCCGCGCCCCGGATCCCTTGGGGCGCCTGACCTGTACGGGTTCCGGTAGGCGCGCAAGACGCGTACACGCGCGCGCCCGTCGTGGTGCCGACACCATCCATTATCGCCCATATGTGCGATTCCTTCGACCGGTGGCCACTCCAGCGGCCCAGCACTCCTCGGCGACCGACATCGATCACGGCACCCGAGCGTCCCCACCACCCCAGGCCGAGCGCCGGACCCGGTACGGCTTTCCGGGCGACCGCACCGGGGCTTTAGAACGGCACCACCCGGGGCGAGGTGCTATGACCTTAGTGAGCAATCTCAGATGATTTGTCCCTCTTAGGGAGGCGGCTTCATGAACGGGACGGCTAGCACCAGCACCGACACCGACACGGTGCACATCCTCTGGATCAACGCGGGCCTCAGCTGCGACGGTGACTCGGTGGCCCTGACCGCCGCCATGCAGCCGAGCATCGAGGAGATCGTCACCGGAGCGCTCCCCGGCCTGCCCAAGGTCGCCGTGCACTGGCCCCTGATCGACTTCGAATGCGGTCCGGTGCAGGGAGCGGACAACTTCATCGAGTGGTTCTTCAAGGCAGAACGCGGGGAGATCGAGCCGTTCGTCCTGGTCGTCGAGGGTTCCATCCCCAATGAACAGATCAAGAACGAGGGCTACTGGTGCGGATTCGGCGACGACCCCGAGACCGGGCAACCCATCACCACCAGTGAGTGGCTCGACCGACTCGCCGCCAAGGCGACCGCCGTCGTCGCCATCGGCACCTGCGCCACCTACGGCGGCATCCACGCCATGGCGGGCAACCCCACCGGCGCCATGGGCGTCCCCGATTACCTCGGCTGGGACTGGAAGTCCAAAGCCGGGCTGCCGATCGTCTGCGTACCGGGCTGTCCCATCCAGCCGGACAACTTCGCCGAGACGCTCACCTATCTGCTGTACCAGCTCGCCGGCTCGGCGCCGATGATCCCGCTCGACGACAAGCTGCGCCCCACCTGGCTCTTCGGGGCGACCGTGCACGAGGGGTGCGACCGCGGCGGCTACTACGAGCAGGGCCAGTTCGCCTCGGAGTACGGCACCCCGGAGTGTCTGGTGCGCCTCGGCTGCTGGGGCCCGGTGGTGAAGTGCAACGTCACCAAGCGCGGCTGGATCAACGGCGTCGGCGGCTGCCCCAACGTGGGCGGCATCTGCATCGGCTGCACCATGCCCGGCTTCCCCGACAAGTTCATGCCGTTCATGGACGCCCCGCCCGGATCACACATCTCCAGCAACGCCAGCTCCGCGTACGGAGCGGTGATCAGACGGCTGCGCACGATCACCTCGAAGACGCTCGACAAGGAACCCAAGTGGCGTCGGACCGGCCGCCAGCTGACGACCGGATACCGCTCGCCGCGCTGACCAGCGCGGCCCCGCCGCCCCCGCCGACCACAACGCACCGTTCCCAGAAGGGCATGAGAGACACGATGGCAGCAACGACCAAAGCGGCCGGCGACGGCAGTGGCCTGGTGGAGA
Source organism: Streptomyces sp. NPDC005963 (assembly GCF_040638655.1). NCBI lineage: Bacteria > Bacillati > Actinomycetota > Actinomycetes > Kitasatosporales > Streptomycetaceae > Streptomyces > Streptomyces sp. NPDC005963. The sequence continues at coordinate 29,842 of NZ_JBEXVD010000030.1, forward strand.
TGGCCTGGGACCCGATCACCCGGATCGTGGGCAGCCTGGGTATCCACACGAAGATCGACTTCAAGCAGAAGAAGGTCGCGGAGTGCTACAGCACCTCCTCGGTCTTCCGCGGCTACAGCGTCTTCATGCGGGGCAAGGACCCCCGCGACGCCCACTTCATCACCAGCCGGATCTGCGGCATCTGCGGCGACAACCACGCCACCTGTTCCGTGTACGCCCAGAACATGGCGTACGGGGTGAAGCCGCCGCACCTCGCCGAGTGGATCATCAACCTCGGCGAGGCCGCCGAGTACATGTTCGACCACAACATCTTCCAGGAGAACCTGGTCGGGGTGGACTACTGCGAGCGGATGGTCCGCGAGACCAACCCCGGGGTGCTGGAGCTGGCCGAACGCACCGAAGCGCCCCACGCCGGCGACCACGGCTATCGGACGATCGCCGACATCATGCGCTCCCTCAACCCCATCGAGGGCGAGTTCTACCGCGAGGCGCTCCAGGTCAGCCGGTACACCCGGGAGATGTTCTGTCTGATGGAGGGGCGTCACGTCCACCCCTCCACGCTCTACCCGGGTGGCGTCGGCACGGTGGCGACCGTCCAGTTGTTCACCGACTACCTCACCCGACTGATGCGGTACGTGGAGTTCATGAAGAAGGTCGTCCCGCTCCACGACGACCTCTTCGACTTCTTCTACGAGGCGCTGCCGGGCTACGAGGAGGTCGGTCGGCGGCGGGTCCTGCTGGGGTGTTGGGGCAGTCTGAACGACCCTGACCACTGCGACTTCACGTACCGCAACATGTCGGACTGGGGACGGAAGATGTTCGTCACCCCGGGCGTCGTCGTGGACGGCAAGTTGGTCACCAACGACCTCACCGAGATCAACCTCGGCATCCGCATCCTGCTCGGCAGTTCGTACTACGAGGACTGGGAGGGCAAGGACCTCTTCGTCACCCACGACCCGTTGGGCAACCCCGTCGATCCCCGCCACCCGTGGAACCAGCACACCATTCCGGCTCCGCAGAAGCGGAACTTCGACGAGAAGTACAGCTGGGTGATGTCCCCCCGCTGGTTCGACGGCAAGGAGCACCTCGCGCTGGACACCGGCGGCGGCCCCATCGCACGGCTCTGGTCCACCGCCCTGTCCGGTCTCGTCGACATCGGGTACATCAAGGCGACCGGTCACAGCGTGCGCATCAACCTGCCCCGGTCGATGACCAAGCCGGAGACCACCTTCGAGTGGAAGATCCCGAAGTGGAGCAATGCGCTGGAGCGCAACCGCGCCCGCACCTACTTCCAGGCGTACGCAGCCGCCGCAGCGCTCCACTTCGCGGAGAAGGCCCTCGCGGAGGTGCGCGCCGGACGCACCCAGACCTGGGAGAAGTTCGAGGTGCCCGACGAGAGCATCGGTTGTGGCTTCACGGAGGCCGTGCGGGGCGTCCTCTCCCACCACATGGTGATCCGGGACGGCAAGATCGCCAACTACCACCCGTATCCGCCCACCCCGTGGAACGCCAGCGTCCGGGACAGTTTCGGCACCCCCGGACCGTACGAGGACGCGGTGCAGAACACTCCGATCTTCGAGGAGAACTCGCCGGAGAACTTCAAGGGCATCGACATCATGCGGGCCGTCCGCAGCTTCGACCCGTGCCTGCCCTGCGGTGTGCATATGTACGTGGGCGGTGGGCGCACCCTCCAGCAAATGCATGTGCCCACCGGGCTGAGCGGGCTGGGCGGATGACCGCTGACCAGACGGCCGCACGGGTGCAGGAGGCGTTGGACCGGTTGGCCGGCAGCGGGGCCCAGGAGGCGGGAGAGGCACTGGTCCGCGAGTTGATGGCCTTCTACGACGCGGGGCTGACCGAGGTGGTGAGGGCGCTGCCGGAGCGCGCGCTGACGCCGCTCCTCGACGATCCGGCGGTGGCCGGTCTGCTCGTCCTGCACGAACTGCACCCGGAGGACGTCGGGGCGCGCATCGACCGGGCCCTGACGACCCTGGCGCAGTCGGAGGTCGAGTTCGTCGACTTCCGGCCCGACAGCGGCACACTCACCCTGCGACGGGCGGCGTCCGGCTGCGGTTGCGGCAGCGGTGAGCAGGACGTGGAGAACACGATCGCGTGCCATGCGCCGGAGGTGTCGGAGATCGTCTGGCAGGCGGCCCCCGCGCTGCTCCAGATCGGCACCCGTCCCCCGACCTCGGCGGAGGCACGATGAGCGTGAGCCTGGGGGCCGGTGTGAGGCTGTTGCGCGCCCTGCGCGAGCCGGCACCACCACAGCCGGAGCGCTGTGCGTTCTGCGCGGTGACCCTCCTGCCGGGCCACCGCCATCTCGCGGACACCGAGGAACGGGCCCTGGTGTGCACGTGTACGGCCTGCAGTCTGTTGTTCCAGCGCCCGGGTGCCGGGGACGGTCGCTACCGCGCGGTGCCCGACCGCTATCTGAGCGATCCCGGTCGGGAGCCGGGCGAGGACGTGTGGACCTCCCTGTGCATCCCGGTGAGCACCGCGTTCGTGCTCCGCAACACGGCCTCGGGGCATCCGGTGTTGTGCTACCCGGGTCCCGCCGGGGCCACGGAGGGCGAGGTGGACGAGTCGATCTGGCGGTCGGTGTTCGCCGGCAACCGGTTGGCCGCTCTGTTGGAGCCCGATGTGGAGGCCCTGCTGTTGCGTCGGCCGCAAAGAGAGCGGGGGGAGATCCGCTGCTTCCTCGTCCCCGTCGACGTCTGTTACGAACTGGTGGGGCGGATGCGGCGGCACTGGCGCGGCTTCGACGGCGGCGCCGAGGCCCATCGGGAACTCGACGCCTTCTTCGCGGCGGTCGCCGAGCGGGCCAGACCGCTGCCGCAGGAGGTGGCGCGATGACCGATCTCGGCTTCACCTGTACCGGAGTGCGAGCCGATCCCCATGCGGCGGGTCCCACGCTGGTGCTGCGGCTGCGCATCACCGCCGATCCTGCGACCCGCGTCCACGCCCTGGCACTGCGGTGCCAGTTGCGGCTCCAGCCCGCCCGCCGGGGCTACTCCGAAACGGAGGGCGCACGGTTGACCGATCTCTTCGGTGAACGCTCGCGCTGGGGCAGCACCCTCAACCCGATCGAGTTCGCCCAGGTGCCGGTGATGGTTCCCGGGTTCACCTCAGAGACCGAGGTGGATGTCGTGGTGCCCTGCACCTATGACCTGGACATCGCATCGGCCCGGTACTTCCGGGCGCTCGACGAGGGCGATGTGCCCCTGTTGCTGTTGTTCTCGGGGACGGTGTTCAGCGGGCCCGCGGGCTTCCGGGTCACACCGGTGCCCTGGGACCGGGAGGCAGCGGTGAACCTACCGGTGAGCGTCTGGCGGGAGATGATGGAGCAGCACTTCCCCGGCTGCGGTTGGCTGCGGCTCCCGGGGGATCTGATGGACGAACTGCTCGCCTTTCGCACCAGCAGGTCGCTGCCTTCGTGGGAGGCGACCGTACGCACCCTGCTCGGGGACGCTCGGCCCGCGAACCGCGACGGTGAGCGTACGGCGGTGCCGACCGGGGAGGGCGTGCGGTGACCGAGGTGCGCAGCGAGACGCAGGAGTTGCCCGCCGAGTGGGACGCACGGCTGGAAGCGGTCCGTCAGATCGCCGACGCCGTGCTGTTCGAGGGGTACGTCCTCTATCCCTACCGGGCGTCGGCGGCCAAGAACCAACTGCGCTGGCAGTTCGGTGTCCTGGTGCCTCCGGGGTACGGCGAGGACAGTTCCGAGCACACGTACCAGCGGACGGAATGTCTGATGGAACCGCGGCGAGGGGCGCGGATCGCGGTCGAGTTGCGGTTTCTGCGTGCCCAGCGCAAGACCGTGCAACGGGTGGCCGAGGACGGCAGTTACGAGACGGTCCCCCGGTTGGAGTGCGCGAACCGGGTGGTGGTCCCGTGGGACGAGGGCGTCGAGGAGCGGATCAGACTGGTGGTGCCGGTCGCCGAACTCGCGGACGGGGTGACCCATCCGTTCCGGCTGTCCGCGCGGCGGACCGAAGAGGGGCTCGACGAGTCGGGTGTCCGGTTGGGGCGGTTGGTGCGGGTCGCCGAGGAGGTCTCGGGCGTGCTCCGGTTGGGCGTGGAGGAGATTCCCGGGCCGTACAGCGCCCTGCGGTTGACCGCCGTGGTGGAGAACACCAGTCGGTGGCACGGCGCGGGGGAGTCCCGCAGGGACGCGGCGCTCCCGCACTCCCTCGTCTCGGCGCACCTCGTGCTCGCCCTCGACCACGGCTCCTTCCTGTCGATGACCGATCCGCCCCGGTGGGCGGAGGCCGCCGTGGCCCAGTGCCGCAACGAGCACACCTGGCCGGTCCTCGCGGGCCCGGCCGATCGGGCGGACGTGGTGCTGTCGTCGCCGATCATCCTGGAGGACCATCCGCACATCGCCCCGGAGAGTCCCGGGGCGCTCTACGACGCCACCGAGATCGACGAGATCCTCGCGCTGCGCACGGCTGCCCTGACGGATCAGGAGAAGCGGGAGGCCCGGGGGACCGACGACCGCGCCGGTGCGGTGATCGACCTGGCCGATTCCATGCCGCCCGAGGTGCTGGAGCGGCTGCACGGGGCCGTACGGGCGATGCGGGAGGTCTCCGGTCCGGGCGCTGCGGTGACCGACGCGGGTGAGCAGCCCTGGTGGGATCCGGGCGGAGACCGGGACGTGGACCCCGCCCGGGACCGGGTGGTCGTCGACGGGCGGCAGATCGGTGCCGGAAGCAGGGTCAGGCTGGGTCCGGGTCGCCGGCGCACGGACGCCCAGGACCTCTTCCTGGAGGGTCGCACGGCCCTGGTGGAGGCGGTGCTCCACGATGTGGACGGCTCGGTGCACCTGGCCGTGACGGTGGAGGACGATCCGGGCGCGGACCTGTGGCGGGTACAGGGCAGGTTCCGCTACTTCCAACCCGACGAAGTGACGCCGTTGGAGGAGTCATGACGGAACGGCGGGTGCTGGTGGCCGGGGTGGGCAACATCTTCCTCGGCGACGACGGCTTCGGGGTCGAGACCCTGCAACGCCTGGTCGGCGGCGGGCTTCCGGACGGGGTGGACGCGGTCGACTTCGGGGTGCGCGGCGTTCATCTCGCGTACCAACTCCTGGACGGGTACCGGACTTTGGTGCTCGTCGACGCGACCTCGCGCGGCGGGGCTCCGGGGACGGTGTATCTGATCGAGGCGCGTACCGGTCCGGTGGAGTGCGTCGACGCTCCGGCGCTGGACGGGCATCGGATGGGCCCGGACGCGGTGCTGGCGCTGCTCGACACCTTGAGTGCCGGCACGGACGGCGTACCGCCCGAGCGGGTGTTGGTGGTGGGGTGCGAGCCGGCCTCACTGGAGGAGGGGATGGGGCTGAGCGCCCCGGTGGCCGCTGCCGTCGACGAGGCGGTGGGGTTGATCCGGCGGGTGCTCGCTGCGGAGGTCAACCGGGTGGTAGAGGACCGAGCGTACGAGAGGAAGGCGCCATCATGCTGAAGACCGTGTTCCTGGGGGCCGTCGGGGCCCTGGTCGGGGCGATCGTCTGGCAGAGCCTGCCGGACCTCAAGCGGTATCTGCGCATCTCCCAGATGTGAGCGCCGGGCTCCATCCGCGGTCGAGGGGTGGAGCCGTCGGTGCCCCATGCTGCCGACGGGGTTGCTCACGGCGGCACTACGGCGTGGCTCCTCCCCTGCGCCCGACTGAGGCAGTGCAATGGAGCCGCTGTCACGCCGTGCGTCAGAGCCGCTGCCAGCCCCCGGAGCGGTGCTGTGGAATGAGGCGTACCGATGCACGAGATGTCGATCGCGGCGGCCGTCGTCGAGCAGGTGGCCAAGGTGGCGGCCGACCGTGGGGCGACGGGCGTGACGACCGTACGGCTCGATGTCGGCGAACTCGCCGGGGTGGTCCCCGGGGCGTTGGACTTCTGCTTCGCACTGGCCTGCCAGGGGACGCTCCTTGAGGGTGCGTCGCTCCTCGCCCGGACCGTTCCGGCGCGGGCGCGGTGCGATCCGTGCGATGTCGATTGGCATCCGGGCATGCCGCCGGACCTGATCTGTCCGCAGTGCGGCGGGGCACGGGCGGAGTTGTTGTCCGGGCGTGAGCTCCAGATCCGCGATGTGGAGTGGGCCGACGGTCCGCTGCCCGCCCACCACTGACGAGGAAGGCGAAACCCATGTGCCGTGCGACCGATCTCCGTCAGGCGGTCCTCGCCAGGAACGACGCCAGCGCCGAGGCCCTGCGGGCGGAACTGGCGGGGCGTGGCGCCATCGCGGTGAACCTGCTGTCCAGTCCCGGCAGCGGGAAGACGGCACTGTTGGAATCCGAACTGGCCCTGGCCCGCGAGCGCGGGGTTCCGGTCGCCGCGTTGACGGCGGACCTGGCCACCGACAACGACGCGGCGCGGCTGGCCCGTGCGGGCGTGCCGGTCCAGCAGGTCCTGACCGATGGTCTGTGCCATCTGGAAGCGGTGATGCTGCGGGGCTACCTCGCCGGCTGGCTGCCCGCTGACACCCGGCTCCTGTTCCTGGAGAACGTGGGCAATCTGGTGTGCCCGGCCGCCTATGACCTCGGCGAGTCACTGCGGGTGACGCTGGCGTCGGTGACCGAGGGCGAGGACAAGCCGCTCAAGTACCCCGGCGCGTTCGGGCTGGCCCATCTGGTGGTGGTCACCAAGGCGGACATCGCCGCCGCGGTGGACTTCGACGAGGAGGCGTTCCTGCGGAACGTGGCCCGGGTCAATCCCGGGGTGGAAGTGGTCTTCACCTCGGCCCGCAGCGGTCAGGGCGTCGGCATCCTGCTGGAACGGGCGCTGGCCGTACGGGACGGTGCACGGGTGCACCGTCCCGTGATGGCCCGCACCCCTGCCCACGACCACCTCCACTCCCCCGCGGACGACCACCTCCACTCCCCTGCGGGCGCCCCTGCCGTACCGAGCCCGGAACACCAACACGCGCACGACCACGAGCACGACCGTGAGCACGGGGCGTTGCCCCACACCCACGGTGCTCCCCACCACGATCACGACCCGCTCCCCCAGGCGCACCGGGGTGAGTGTCCGAGCGTGGACCGGTGGTGATCCACCCCGCACCGAGCGCCGTCCCCCTGCGCCGCAGGGTCACCGTCCGGGGCCAGGTCCAAGGAGTGGGCTTCCGGCCGTTCGTCTTCACGCTCGCCTCCGAACTCGGGCTCTGCGGGCAGGTGACCAACACCGGCGAAGGAGTGCTCGCAGAGGTGGAAGGCGCTCCGGACGCGGTGGAAGCCTTCTGTCAACGGATTGCGATCGACGCGCCGGCACTGGCCGAGGTGGTGTCCGTACGGCACGAGAGCGTTGCGGCGACCGGTGCCGCGGGCTTCTCGATCGCGCCTTCCCTCCCCGGGCTGCGCACCGGCCGCAGTCTGATCCCCCCTGACACCGCAACCTGTGCGCAGTGCCTGGCCGAACTCCTCGATCCCGCCGACCGCCGCTACCGGCATCCCTTCATCACCTGTACGGGGTGCGGCCCGCGCTTCACCATCGTCACCGCGCTGCCCTATGACCGTCCCGCCACCACCATGGCGGGCTTCCCGATGTGCGGGCAGTGCGCGCGGGAGTACCGCGACCCCGGTGACCGGCGATTCCACGCCCAGCCGATCTCCTGTCATGACTGCGGTCCCCGGCTCTCGCTGATCACACCGGGGGCGGTCCCCCTCGACGGCGATGCGGCACTGGTCGGGGCACGACGGCTGTTGGCGCAGGGGGCCGTCCTGGCCGTGAAGGGCATCGGCGGCTACCACCTGGCGTGCGACGCGGAGAACGTGGAGGCCATCGGCCGGTTGCGTCGGCGCAAGAACCGGGGGGCGAAGCCGTTCGCCCTGATGGCGGCCGACCTCGGCCACCTCGAACCGTACGTCAGCGTCGATCCGGCCGAACGGGCGCTCTTGACCTCCCCACAGCGACCGATCGTCCTTCTCCGCCGCCGGCCTGACGAGGGCGTTCGGAATGTCACCGTCTCAGGGGCCCTGGCAGCGGCGTTGGAGGCCGTGGCGCCGCGCGGTCCCGACCTCGGGGTGATGCTGCCGTACGCCCCGGTGCACCATCTGCTCTTCGGGCTTCCCGGCGATCCGCCCGGACCGCGGATGCTGGTGATGACCAGTGCCAACCGCGGCGGCGAACCCATCGTCACCGATGACCGGGAAGCGCTCGAACGACTGGCGCCGCTGGTGGACGGCTGGTTGGCGCACGACCGTCCCATCCACGTGCCCTGCGACGACTCGGTGGTGCGGATCGTCGACGGGGAGCCGTTGCCGTTGCGCCGCTCCCGTGGTTTCGTGCCCGCCCCCGTCCCCCTTCCCCTGGCGGTCGAGCCGGTCCTCGCGGTGGGCGGCGATCTGAAGAACGCGCTCGCCGTCGCCGAGGGCCGCTCGGCCTGGTTGTCCGGGCACATCGGCGATATGGACGACCTTGCGACGCTGGCCGCCTTCGACCGGGCCGTGGACCATCTCGTCACGGTCACCGGTGTGGTGCCCAGCCGTGTGGCGGCGGACCGTCACCCCGGCTATCGCTCGGTGAAGCGGGCCCGCCACCTCGCCCATGAGGGGCGGGTGCTGCCCGTACAGCACCATCACGCGCACATCGCGTCCGCCATGGCGGAGAACGGTCTGGACGGGACACGTCCGGTGATCGGCGTCGCCTTCGACGGCACCGGCTACGGGGACGAGGGCGCGGTCTGGGGCGGCGAGGTGTTGGTGGCCGACTACGCGGGCCACCGGCGGTTCGGTCAACTGCGTTATGTGTCACTGCCCGGAGGGGATGCCGCGGTGGCCCGCCCGTACCGGATGGCGTTGGCCCACCTCCGGGCCGCGGGCATCGAGTGGACCCCCGACCTGGCCTGTGTGGCCGCCTGTCCCGAAGACGAACGCAGGGTTCTCACGCAGCAGTTGGAGACCGGAGTGGGGTGTGTTCCCACCTCCAGCATGGGGCGCCTCTTCGACGCCGTCTCCTCCCTCGCGGGCGTCTGCCACCGGGTCGACTACGAGGCACAGGCGGCCGTCGAATGGGAGGGCGCGGCCCACGCCCACGGGCCGGCGGATGGCTATCGCTTCGCCATGGCGCTCGACGGCGGACGGTGGATCGCCGATCCGGCACCCGTGCTCGGTGACATCGTGGCCGATCTGCGGGCCGGTGTGGGAACGGGTCTGGTGGCGGCCCGTTTCCACACCTCGGTGGTGGAGTTGGTCAGGGAGCTCTGCGCCAGGGCGCGCGAGGCGCACGGTCTGGAGACGGTCGCCCTCACGGGCGGTGTCTTCGGCAACGCCCTGCTGCTGTCGGCGTGCGTACGGGGGTTGGCGGCGGACGGATTCACGGTGCTGCGGCACCGGTTGGTGCCGCCCAATGACGGCGGACTCGCGCTCGGCCAACTGATGGTCGCCGCGCGGACCGCGAACTGAGAGGAGTCAGCCCCATGTGCCTGGCGGTGCCCGGCAGGGTGATCGAGATCGCCGAGCAGGACGGTACGCGGATGGCCGTCGTGGATTTCGGCGGAGTGGTGAAGGACGTGTGCTTGGAGTACCTGCCGGACCTGGAGGTGGGTGAGTACGCCATCGTGCACGTCGGATTCGCACTCCAGCGGCTGGATGAGGATTCGGCGCGCAAGACCCTGGAGCTCTTCGCCGAACTCGGTCTGCTCCAGGAGGAGTTCGGCGATCCGTGGGAAGCGGCGGCCGGCGAAACGACGCCGTGGGAGGCGGAGCGATGAAGTATCTGGAGGAGTTCCAGGATCCGGAGTTGGCACGCGGTTTGCTGGAGGACATCCGGGCCACAGTCACCCGCCCGTGGGCCCTGATGGAGGTGTGCGGAGGGCAGACCCACACCATCATCCGACATGCCATCGACCAACTTCTGCCCGATGGGGTGGAGTTGATCCAAGGGCCCGGTTGCCCGGTCTGTGTGACGCCGTTGGAGGTCATCGACAAGGCGTTGGAGATCGCCTCGCGTCCGGGAGTGATCTTCTGTTCCTTCGGTGACATGCTGCGCGTGCCCGGCACCGGACGCGATCTGTTCCGGGTGCGCAGCGAGGGCGGCGACGTCCGGGTGGTGTACTCGCCCCTGGACGCCCTGCGGATCGCCCGGGAGAACCCGGACCGCGAGGTGGTGTTCTTCGGCATCGGGTTCGAAACCACCGCTCCGCCCAATGCGATGGCCGTCCATCAGGCCCGAAAACACGGCGTGCGCAACTTCAGCATGCTCGTCTCCCACGTGCGCGTACCACCGGCCATCGAGGCCATCATGACCTCGCCGGACTGTCGGGTGCAGGGCTTCCTCGCGGCCGGTCATGTGTGCAGTGTGATGGGCATGGGCGAGTACCCCGAGTTGGCGGCGCGTCACCGGGTGCCCATCGTCGTGACCGGCTTCGAGCCGCTCGACATCCTGGAGGGCATCCGGCGCACGGTGAAGCAGTTGGAACGCGGTGAACACACCGTCGACAACGCCTATCCACGGGCGGTGCAACCAGAGGGCAACCCGGCGGCCCGGGCGATGCTGGAGGACGTCTTCGAGGTCACCGACCGTGCCTGGCGCGGCATCGGCACCATTCCCCTCAGCGGCTGGCGGCTCTCGCCCCGCTACCGGGAGCACGACGCGGAGCACCGCTTCGACGTCGTCGACATCGCCACGCTGGAGCCGGCCGAGTGCCGGAGCGGCGAGGTGCTCCAAGGGCTGTTGAAACCGCACGAGTGCGAGGTCTTCGGGACGACCTGCACGCCCCGCACACCGCTCGGGGCCACCATGGTCTCCAGCGAGGGGGCCTGCGCCGCCTACTACCTCTACCGGCGGCTGGGCAACCCGGCAACCCGATTGGAGGCGAACCCCGTTGGCTAGCACCGAAGCGCCCGCCGAACTGGACTTCGCGGGCTGGACCTGTCCCCTGCCGCTCAGGGACCATCCGCGGGTGGTGATGGGGCACGGCGGAGGCGGCGCACTGTCGGCCGAGTTGGTGGAGCACGTCTTCGTCCCCGCGTACGGGGGGCAGACTCTCGCCGACCTCGGTGACAGTGCCGTCGTCACCCTGGGTGGGGCCCGGCTGGCGTTCTCCACGGACTCGTTCGTGGTCCGGCCGCTGTTCTTCCCCGGTGGGAGCATCGGCGACCTCGCGGTCAACGGGACGGTCAACGACCTGGCGATGAGCGGCGCCCGGCCCGCCTATCTGTCCTGCGGCTTCATCCTGGAAGAAGGGGTGGAGATGGAGTTGGTCGGCAGGGTGGCCCGGGCGCTCGGGGACGCGGCCCGAGCGGCGGACGTCCGGGTGGTGACCGGTGACACCAAAGTCGTGGAGTCCGGTCACGGAGACGGCATCTACATCAACACCTCCGGCATCGGACTGATCCCGCCCGGGGTGGACATCCGACCGCAACGCGCGGCACCGGGCGACGTCGTGATCGTCAGCGGTGAGATCGGGCTCCACGGCGTTGCGATCATGAGCGTGCGCGAGGGGCTGGAGTTCGGGGTGGAGATCGCCAGTGACTGCGCCGCCCTCGGCGGACTGGTCGAAGCCATGTTGGCCGTCACGCCGGACATCCACGTACTGCGCGATCCCACCCGCGGCGGACTGGCGGCGTCCCTCCACGAGATCGCCACCGCGGCCGGCGTCGGCGTGCGCATCGAGGAACGCGCCGTGCCGGTACCGCCTCAAGTCGCCAACGCCTGCGCGATCCTGGGGCTCGATCCGCTGTACGTCGCCAATGAGGGCAAGCTCGTGGCCTTCGTACCCCGCGAGGAGGCGGATGCGGTGCTCGCCGCCATGCGGGCCCACCCCCTCGGCGGGGGTGCCACGGTGATCGGCGAGTGCGTGAGCGAGCATCCGGGGATGGTGGTCGCCCGGACGGGGTTCGGCGGCACCCGGGTCGTCGACCTGCCGTTGGGCGAGCAGTTGCCGCGCATCTGCTGAGGTCGGACGGCTGCTCGGTACGGGGAGTTCCCGAGGCATCGGGGGCTCCCCGTGGCACGACCGCCCGGAGCACGGCGCCGGCGCAGGAGGGTGGTCGCCCCGTGCCGGGCGGATCCCGTACGCGGATACTCCCAAGGCAGCGTGAACCGGGTCCCCGGGGGCAGATGCGGGCCAGGAGCGATCTTGGAACGCCGTACCGGGGAGATGAGGGCACCGATGACGACATTCGCGCGCCGGCCGAGAACGGCTCGACGCAGACCGGTCTTCAGCATGCGCCAGACGGTCCTGGCGTTCGGGGTCGCAGCCGTCCTGATCTGTGCCGCCGGGCTTCTACTCAAGGCGGTGTGGGAGGCGTCGGGCCGACACGGGATGTACTGGCCCTCGGTCTTCGCCGCGGCGGTCGTGTGGGGGGCGCTGTGGCTGCGCTCCCCACGCCGGGCCCGCACCGCGTCTCGTCGCCGGCGGGCGTCCTTCGCCGAGGAACCGACCCTGCCGGTGGGTCCGGAGTTCTCCACGGCCGAAGTCGACGGGCTACCGGAGCCGATGTCGTACGAGCCCGAGATCCGGTCGCCGCAAGCGGAGCCGTCGGACTTCGCGGCCATGGACCCGGCGGCCTTCGAGGTCGCCGTCGGCGCTCTGTGCGAACGCGCGGGATGTGTGGACATCGAGGTCACGGGGGGCGCGGGAGACCTGGGAGCCGATGTGCTGGCCACCGCCCCTGACGGCCGGCGCATGGTGATCCAGTGCAAGCGCTACGGCCCGGCGAACAAGGTCGGCTCGCAGGACATGCAGCGGTTCGGCGGCACCTGCTTCTCCGTCCACGGGGCTCAGATCGCCGCGGTCGTGACCACCGGTGAGTTCACCGCGCCCGCCCGGGAGTACGCCGAGCAGTGCGGCATCGTCTGCTTCGACCACGAGGCACTCACAGCCTGGGCGGACGGAACGGGCCCGGCACCGTGGGAGGCCCCGGGCGGGGAGGCGACCGCGCGGAGCACGGCGGGGTGCGCGGAGGGCTGAGCTGCGGGGAGGGCTGAGCTGTGGGGAGGGACAGAAGCAACAGCCCTCAACCCAGAAAGCTCAGCCGCACCTGTCGTCGCGGGTTGTCCTTGTTGGTGTCCGCCAACCTCCGCAAAGACAACCCCAGGCTACCCGGATTGCGACACGCACCAGTCCCCTGCAGCCGGACGAACACCGCACGCAGCCGACTGGTGTTGTTGTGCACCGCGCCATGGCCCCCTCTTTGTACTGGTCTCTCGGCGGGTTCGTTCTCCCGTGGAAGCCAAGCCTGGTAGACGTCCCTGACCATGTCACCCGGACGATCGCCAGGTCGCCCCGGGCCGGAAGCCCGCCAAACGCGCTGCTGAAGGAGGGGAATCGGCCGAGCGAAGGTCCGGTCCGTCAGCTCACGGTCCTGCGAGAGGACGGGTGGCGGCATTGACGATCATCATGAGTACTCATCCCAGGTGCCGCCGTCAGGAGCAACCAAAGGGCCTGCCTGACTATCGGCACCACAACGGACCCGCCAGGCGGCATCCTTCATGACTGCGCGCCGAAACCTCGGGGTCAACGCGTCAGTACGAGCCCGCATCCGTACGCACGCCCACGGCCCACGCCGTCGGAGAGCGCGGTGACGAACACACCCGGATCAGCCACGGTCAGCGTGCCTCGTACCTCGGCGCGTGCGATCCGCACGGCCCGGTCTGGATCGGCGCTGGAGGCCAGGGGCAGCGAACGCACGGACAGAGCGTCCGGGTCCGTGATTGCTCCCACTCTTCCCGGGGTCTCTCCATGCCCGAAGTGATGCGTGCACCACTTCCTTATGCCGGCCTGAGTGGTGTGCGCCACCCGCTTGCCCCGGACCGGTTCCCCGTCGGGCCCGGTCCGGGGTCGACTGTAGGTGGGGTTGACCACTGCCCGGAAGCCGACCGTGTCACCAGTCCGGAACGTCCGATCAACGGTGATGAGCTGCGGGGTGTCCCGAAGTGCGCCCTTCGGGACGTGTGCCCAGTCCGCCGTGACCCTCGACTGGACGACCAGGACGAGTGCCGCCGCTTTGAGGTCGACGGTCCAGGTCGACAACACGCCCATCTGGGCGCGTGCGTCGGGGCTGCCGTTGTCAACCCACCCTTTGAACCCGCTCATGACCGTCCGGTGCATCTCCTGAGCGTCGATCAGGGACTTGGCCACGTAGGGGTGACGCGCATCCAGTGTCAGAACGGAGTGGGTGGCGACGAATCGGGCAGGCGCCGTCGATGTCGTGCGGCTCTGCTGCGGGGAATCACTCACGGGATGATCTCTTCCCACTCGGTGGCATTCGGGTCGAGGGTGATCCGCCGACGGACCTCCCAGCGGGTGGTGTGCTCGGGCCCCATCGCGTGGAAGCCCACCGGCTGGTCCCGCACAGACGTGGCACCCGGTTCCCCGGGCGGTACCTGGATCCATGCCCAAAGCCGGCGCCCTGTGTCCGCCGTGCCGTCCGGACCCGGCAGGAGCGAACGGGTGCGGAAGACGGTCACCGCGTCGCCCGGGACGACCCCGAGGGACAGGGTGCCGGTCGGCGGGCAGGACTTGCGGCCCAACCACAACAGCCGACGGGGGTGCTCCAGCGCCTCTCCCACGGATTCCAGGAACCGCCGGTCCTCGTGCTGGAGCCCCACGAGGAAGGTGGCGTCCGCGAGGTACCACCGCTCGGTGATGAGGGCGGAACGCTGTAGCTCGCGTGAGACCAGCGTGCCCGAGACGGGGTCGGCCGCGATCTTCTTGGGTGCGCCATACCAGCCGCTGAGCGCGTGGTCGCCGAACCTGTCCCCTGTGGCCGTGTCGAGGGAGGCCGATACGGCGGCGGCCCGCCGGTGGTCCGTGACGATGTCGCGTGGGCCCAACGGATACCGCCCGGCACCCACGGTGTGGTAGTCCCGTACGGGCACACCCGGGTGGTCGGCGCGTACGGCGAAGACTGTGGCGGCCAGCTCCCCGAAGATCGTGTGTGCCGTCCCCCGCCCCTCCCGGGATGGTTCGGCTTCCTCGGACGGCATGTCCCTCGGCAGCCCGAGCGCCGCGGCGCACATCCCGATGACAGCCGACTTCGTGGGGCGCGCGTGCGAGTCACGGCGCGGCGCGAATCGAGAGGCCACTCCCCAAGACTGGAGGGGCGCCGCCAGTCTGAGGAGCAGGACGTGGCTCACGCGAGCAGGCCCTCGATCGAGTCCACCCGGGTGCCGTCCGGCACGCCGGACTCGTCGAGCAGGGCGTCGATCTCGGCGTCGTAGGTGAGCAGGCGCGCCGTACGGATGTCCGTCCTTCGCCGGCTGACGAAGGCGTGGTGCCGGAGCAGCCGCGCCACGCCCGCAGGCCCGGCCGGGCCCTCTCCGTCCTTGTACCGGGGGTCCTCGATCACTGGCCGTTGGAAGGCGGAAGCATAGTTGTACGGGCGGTCGCCCTCGAAGGCCAGCACAAGGGCGGGCAGCGATCCGGTGGAGGCGGTGGAGTTCTTCTTCGCCTCGGGGAAGGCGTCGACGAACGCGTTGACGAACTCCTGCTCGGCCGCGACCGCCGCCTCGTCCGCCTCGGTCTCGGTCATGCCGGCCGCGCGCAGGTTGGCCCTCAGCTGGTGACGGTCCAGCACGGAGTGCCGGTAGAAGGTGCCGGAGATGAGCGACTGGTACCCCGTCATGCCCGCGCCCCCGTTGTCCGCGGCGTCCAGGAAGTCCAGTGCGTTGCGTTTCCGCTCCAGCTTGACGTCGTCGGCGGCGGCGTAGAAGTCGTCGACCTGTTCCGCTTCATGGATGGTGAACGCGTGTGCGCTCTGCACGGCGCCGTCGACGTTGGGCGAATCGGCGATCTCCGCGAGGAATCTCCCGTACAGCGCGATGTCGATGGCGTCACGGGGTGCCAGCGCGGTGAGCACCGCGGCCCGGGACTCCTTTGGCAGCGGCGGCAGATCCGTGCTCTCCACGCGCCCGCCGTCCGCTCCGCCGGCCGACTCGGCGTCGTCGGATGTCCTACGTGTGCCCCGCTTCGGCTTGGCCGCCGCCTTCTGCGCCGCGAGGTACGTCTCCCGCCAGCCGGACAGCTCTACGGCATTCTCCGCGATGTGCGCGGCGATCCGCTCACCGGTGTCCGACGGGGCGAACAGGAGCACCTTGGTGAGGTTGGCGACGGTCTTCTTGGCGGGTTCGCCGAACTTCAGCCCGGTGGCCTCCAGCACGGCCCGCGCTGTGGAAACGGCCTCTTCCCGCTCCCAGCCGTGGGCGGTCTCCAGCTCGCGCGCCGCGATGAGGGCCCACTCCCGCGTCCGCATTCCGGTGGTCCGTCCCACGAGGGGGCCGACCCCGGCGTTGGCCCGCTTCCGGGCGTGCATGCGTTCGGCACGCCGCCGGGCCTGGCTGGTGATCATGTGCCGTTCGACCCCTCCGTAAACGATGGATTTCGGCGAATTGTTCTCGTCCCGCACGGGCAGGACGGCGGCAAGCGTCTCCAGAAGGTGGAGGGAAAGGAACTGGCTCCGCGAGGCGGTGCTCTCAGTCACGTGCTGCTGCCTTTCTGCATGGTCCTGTTCCTGGTGTTCCGCGGCTCGTGGAAATCGACCGCCCAGCCGTAGGCGATACGCGCCGTACGGTCACGCCAGCGATCGAGATCCTCGACCAGGCCGGCCCAGGACGGTGGTTGCTGCTCGCACGCACGCAGGCGGGCGACGGTGTGCTGGAGATGCCGGTGGGGGACGCGCCGACTGGATACGATCCGATCGACCAGCCGGATAGCGCCCGGATCGTCTGGCCCGCGCTTCTCCGGGCCTCCGATGCGCCGGGCCGCCGCCCCCAGGCTGCCGCTGCCGCGCATCGGCTTGGACATTCCCCGGTGGTACACGGCGAAGAGGAAGGCCACGTACTCGTAGTTCTCCCGATCCGCTCCCGGCGGCGCGTACCAGCCGGCCCGGATAAGTGTGTTGGTGTGCGCCGTAGGACGCCGCAGGTCCGCGAGGTCGCCGTACCGTCGGCCGCGCACCAGCGAGACCAACCAGTCGGTGAGCAACTCGGGGCCCGTCTCCGGGAGGTCCGGTGACAATTCGTCGGTCATGCTCCTCCGTCCACGAGGGTGGCGAACTCCACGGGTGCACGGGAGCTGCCGAGTTCTTTCCCGAAGCGCGACCGGGCCGCCGCGCGGGCGCGCAGCCCCTGTGCATTCGGCGGCAGCGAATCCAGGCGTTTGTCGAGGAATCCGCGCGCCAGCTCCACGAGCCACTCGGCGTAACCGGGCAGGCAGTCCGCTACCTCGGCTCCGTCCGTGACGTCTTCAAGCAGGGTGTGGTACGGATGCTCGGTCGCCTTCCACTGTTCCCCCCGTGCGTCGAAGCGTGCGATCTGGGCCTTCTTGTCGGCCGGTTTGGGATTCGGGTAGGCGATCTCCCACGCCGCGAACGCAGCCCTGTCGAGGCTGCGGGCGATGTACTCGGCCAGCGCGGAACCCCGTTCCGATGCCAGGTGAAGCTCGGACACCCGTCCCGGCGCGAAGGGCGCCGTACTGGTCACCCAGCAGGTCGCAGCGGTCTTGTTGGCGAGTAGACCGACGGCGAAGAGTTCGAAGGTACGGCTGTCCCTGCCCTGCTCCTTCGGCAGGCGGGCCAACCGTGTGTAGAGTCCGCCAGCTTCCTTCTCCACCGCGGCGTAGAGGGCGTGGGCCTCACGCCAGAGGTCCCGTGTGGGCGAAGGCCACAGGGGCTTGCTCACGCCCGTCCGGGTCTCCGACATGACGGCGTCCTGGAGGTGTAGATCGGGATCGAGGTCGAGCAGTTCGCCCGCGCCGATCAGGACCCGGTCGACGACGGCCCGGTCCCCGTTCGTTCCGGCCTTCGGCCGCAACAGTACCGATCGCCCCAGCGAGCTGTGCAGATCGGCAAATCCCCGCACAGGTCGCGGTGGTGGTTTCGCCGTGAAGTCCCTCCGCCGGATCGGTCCCTCTGTCCAGGTCAGATTGAACACACCCGGATCGTCGGTGGTGGGGGTGAGGTTAAGGCGCAGCGTGTGTCCGAGCGTCCTGCCCAGCGCGAGAACCCTGACGCGGCCACCGAGGCGGCCCGTCGCCAGGTTGGTGACAGCCGGACCGAGCGTCTCCTTGCCGGAGATCCGGGCCCGGCCCGCCAGCCCGAAACAGTGCTGGGTCAGCATGGCCCGGAACGCGGCGGCCGCGGGCAGGGGGGCCTTGTGCTCAAGGTGGTGGTGATCAGCGAACTGGCTGTAGTCACCGGCGCGTTCGATGACGAGCTGCGCCGGCCCGGTTCCATGTTCTGCGAGGAACGGCGCCAGCAGGACGTTCTGTCCCAGGGGCCGCGTCGGATGGAAGAGGTTCCAGTCCTCGTCCGGCTGCCGGTCCAGCCAGGCCGCGACCCCCTCCAGGGAGCATTCCTCCCGCACCCACCGGTCCCACTCCCCCGTACACGACGGATAGGTCCCGGAGGCGTAGCACAGCGCCAGCATGAACTCGACGAAGGCGACCTTCTCGCCCGGGGTGGCCCCGTCCACGTCCCGGAGCGATTCGGCCCGCCGGAACAGATCCCCCAGGTTCAGCTCCGTCACCGTGCCGTCCAACGCCAGCGCGCGAACGCAGTGATGCTCACGGGGATCCCAACAGACGTCGCTGGGCGGCATGTCGGACACTTTTACCGGATCGGCCGGTGCCATGGTGCGAGACCTCGATGCTGTATGGATGATTGACAGGGAGAGACGGCAGCTGGGTATGCAAGAGCCATCCCCGCGGACGCGGGGAGAAGAGGCGGTCGGCTCTGCCGACGCGCGCCCGTTGCGGATCATCCTCGCGGACGCGAGGCATGGGTGGTCAGTGGTCGGCGGCTTCCTGTTATCGTCACTTCGGCGTGGCCTCTTGACCGCCACGACCGGGACGAGCGAGCAGCCTCCCGGCAGCCGCAGTCCCGGCCGTGGCCTGTGACGGTCTCTCCCGGCTCTATTCCGGGAGAGACCTCACAGCTCCGCCAACAGGTGAGCAATCACAGCCGCAACGGCGATCTCGATCACCATCAGGGCCAGGGCGCTCCGATGCTTCCTGCACCACCTCCTCGCCGTGAACAGCGGCCTCGGTCGAGATCGCTGACATTCATTCATGCACGCCCCCTCCTGCGCTCCGTGAGCTGGGGAAGTCCCAGGCCACGGAGCCGCGAGAGGCGAGCTCGACCCCGCCGGGGCCGAAGTTTGGCACAGTTGCGAGGACGGCCGCAAAGCGCGAGCTCAGTCGCCAACACACGCCTGTTGGTTACGGGTTGAGGTGTCAGTGGCCCTCAGACGAGGCCGACGCAACCGAGGCGTCCGGGCTCACGGGACGTCAGCGCTGCGGGCGACGCCGTACGAGGATCGTCAGGGTCGTCCGGGCGTCCCGGCGTCGCTCAGGGTTGCGCGAGGCCACCGAGACGAAGGCGACGCCGAGCACGGTCCCGGTGTAGGTGAAGCCGGTGACGGCTGCCAGGACCGAGGCGTCGACGAGTAGTGCGTGCATGGTGGTTTCCCTCCGGGAAGGGCCGCCCAGGCGGTGTGCCGGGCGGCGGTGGAGCAGTTGTCCTCCGTCCGGTGGGTTTCCTGCGACTTCCTGACAGCTCCGAAGGACGCTGCGAGCCTGGTCAGGACCCGGGAGAATTCCGTCCGGTGACTTGTGGTGAACGTAGGAGGACGGCATGGGCGACGCTGAACGCAAGGTCGCGCTGGGCCGGTTGTCCGGCCTGTTGAAAGGGCTGTACGACGAGGCCAAGAAGGCCAGTCCCACCGGACTCTCCTACCGGCAGGTCGGGATGGCGCTGGGGGTCCGTGGGGACAAGGAACTCGGGTCCTGGAGCTCAAAACTCAGCGCTTGGCTCCAAGGAAGTACCGCGCCCGAAAACCAGGACCTGTTCATGGCCCTGGTGGACCACTTGGAGTCGAAGCTCGATCGCCGCCCGATCCTTCGGGAGACATGGCTCTCCGCCTTCGCCGCAGCGCAGGACGAACGAAAACGCAAAGTGGGCGGCCGACCGCCCAGGGATCCCGGCTCCAGCACCAGCCCCTTCCGCTTTCGCCACACGGCCCGGGACCGGCGCCCTCCCGACCTCGTCGGCCGCGACACGGATCTCGAACGCCTCGCCTCCGTGTTGCGCGCTCGGTCCGTGACGCCGGGGTATCTGAGTCTCGTGGCGCCGGCCTGGGCGGGAAAGAGCGCGTTCCTCGCCTCGTGGGTCACGTCCCATGTGCCGGAGGACACGGACGTCATCGCGTACTTCGTAAGGCAGGGCACCGCGGCGCAGGACTCCGAAGACTTCGTGAGGACCGCAGTGGGCCAACTGGCCCTGTGCGCCGGGAAGAAGGCAGCCCGAGGCCAGGACACACCGGCCGCGCTCCCGGCACTGTACGAGCAGGCGACGGAAAGGAGCGTCGAGCGGGGCCGGAAGCTGCTCCTGGTCATCGACGGGCTGGACGAGGACACCGGGGCGGGGGGTGCGAAGCCCAGCATCGCCTCCCTCCTTCCGCAGCGTCTGTGCACGGGCCTCACCGTGCTGGTCGGTATCCGCCCGTACCCGCCCCTGCCCAGCGATGTCCCCGCGGGCCACCCGCTGCGGAGAGCCGAGCGAATCCCGGGGTTCCGGCCATCCCCCGAGGCCGTCGTACTGCGGGACACCGCCTATGAAGACCTCACCCGGCTGTGCGACGACAAAGCAGGGCCGGGACGGGAGGCCCTCGGGTTCCTGACCGTCGCCAACCGCGGCGGCCTTGGATACGAGGACCTGGCCGACCTCATCGCTACCGGGGGACGCGCCGCGCCGCTCCCCTACGACCTGGAGCGGCTCCTGCGCAATGTGGCCGGGCGCGTGCTCGGGCCGGAGGACCTCGCCCCGGACACGTTCGTCCTGGCGCACTCGACACTGCACAGCACGGCGCAGGGCCTATTCGGGGTGCGCGGACTCGCGGCCCTGACCGCGCGCCTGGACACCTGGGCCGACAACCACCGCGCCCGGGGCTGGCCCGAGACCACCCCCGCGTTTCTACTCCAGCACTATCCCGAACTGGTCCGCTCCCGTGGGGATCTCAAGCGTTTCACCGACTTCACGCTCGATCACCGGCGGCTGCTGCGCCTCGCCGATCTGGGCCGGCCCGATCTCGCGATCACCTCCCTCGAAGAAGTCGTCCAGGCACGGCCGACATCTGCCGCCCTCGCCTCGGCAGCCGCCTCACGGTCCCTGCTGGCCGGCGGTGGCCGACATGTTCCGGTGGAGGTGCTGCGGGCACTGGCCTCGGTCGGCGACATCGCACGGACCCGCTCCCTCGCGCTGTCCGCTCCGGATCCGGCCTCCAGAGCTTTGCGGCTCGTCGAGGCGGTCCCCACCCTGCTCGCGGCGGAGCCACAGCCGGTCGAGGAGGCACGGCGGCTCGCGACGGAAGCCGCCGAGTGGGCGGAGCGGGCCCATTACCAGAACCCGGTGGGAGATCGAGCGGTCGGCCGGGCCGGAATGGTGGTGGCGGAGGTCGCCGTCGCCCTCGCTGCGGCCGGGCTGCCCCGGGACGCGGACCGGTTGCTGAGGTCAGTCGACTTCTGGCGGCGGGACCTGGCTGCCTCGGCGGCCGAGGTCGCCTCCTTGCTCCTCGATTCCGAGCCACACTCCGCGAACGACCTGCTGGACGAACTGCTGCGTGAGGCGGAGTACCAGGAGGAGTCCCCGGAGGGATCACTCTCCTGCGCGAGGGAGATCCGGGCGGCGGTGGCTGCGGCCGATCCCGCGCGGGCGGATGCGCGTCGGCAGCGTCCCGGACAGTTCTCCGCCGATGTCGACGCGGCCGAGCCGGAGCCCGCGCCGCCCCCGACCGACGCCACGGACCGGGTGGAGGACACCGGCGATCCCCTCCCCGAAGCCGACGGACCGAATGAGTACGACGAGCTGTGCGAGGATGCGCGACGGCTGTCGGAACTCGGGGACGCGCCCGGACTCCGTCTCAGGGTCGACCGGTTCATGAAACGGGCCTCCGTTCCCGGTACCCCCGTCGCCTGGCTCTGTCACCTCGGCGAGCATGGCCTCCTGGCGACCGGGTCGCGGGACCCGCTCGTCGCCGTACACGCGTGGGCGTCGGCGTCGGTGGCCTCCTCGCGGTGTCCCGCCTCGGCTCTCCGGTGCGCGGAGACAGCGGCGGAAGCGGCGGGCCGCGCCTCCGGCGACCAGTCGCCCCTGGCGCGAAGTCTCGTCGCTCAGGCCTTCGCCCTGGCGGGAGCCGCCGAGCGGGCACGGGCCTGGGCGGCTCCTGCGGACGACCGCAGACCACTTGGCCGTACCGGAGGCGTGTACCGCCGGACGGCGCTGGCCGTGAAGGCGGTACTGGCCCCGCAGGCCATGGTCACGTCCCCGGGGCCCGTGGCGCACGACGCGTTCACGGCCGACATGTTCGGCGCCCTGGCGGATCACGCCGCCGGCGCTCCGACTGCGGCCCGGCTCGCCGCCCTGGAGAACGCGGCCCGTGCCCGTCTCGGGGCAGAACCTCTGATGCTTGCCGGCCTCGCCGTGCTCCAGGCATCGCTCGGCGACCCGGAACGGGCGTACACGACGATCGCCGACGTCCCGGACTCCGACGCTCGCGGAGTGGCCCTGGCCGCGGTGGCCGGCCATCTGACCGGAACGCCCGTGCTCCTGGACGTGACGGCCGAAGCTGGCGACTGGACGCTGACGATCCTGTGCACCCTCGCCCGCGCTCTGTGCCCCGCGCCGTCGACTGCACACCCCGTCGTACCGGAGATGGTCCGCGAAGCTCTCGGGACCGACACCTGGTACCGCGTCCTGCCGACGCTGGCCCGGGTCGCTCCAGAGGCGGTCGACGCCGTCCTCGGCGTGGTCGAACAGGATCGGCGAAGGCACTGACCCGCGGCGCAACTGGCTCACGCTCCGCCCTGCCAGGGTGAGGAGCAGCCGATTGTGCCCGAGGCGAGGCGCTTGGCCGCCCCGGGCCTTGTCCGCAGCCGTCGTGCGGCCGCCTGATTGCGTCCAGGGCGTACCACTCTTCTTTCTCCCGTATCGCCGAAGCGCAGGAGAATCGACGCCACCAGCAGGGTGCTCTTGAGCTGCTAGATCAACCCAAGTAGCTCGGCCGCACCTGACGGGTGGCATAGTCGTCCGCCAACCTCCGCCAAGACAAAGCCAGTCCATCTGGATGGCAACGCACGCCATTCCAGCCGTGGCCATGACCTCACGGGGTGACCACCACGGCTGAAGCATCCCCTTGGCGCCCTTGCCGGGCCTCGGGGGCATGACGCGGTCCCTCCGGCCCGGGGGAATCCTCAACCCAGAAAGCTCAACCTCACCTGTCGTCGTGGGTTGTCCTTGTTCGTGTCGACCAGGCACACCGATTGCCAGGTGCCGAGTTCGAGTCGGCCGGCGATGACCGGGAGTGTGGCGTGGGGTGGGACGAAGGCCGGGAGGACGTGGTCGCGGCCGTGCCCCGGGGTGCCGTGGCGGTGTTGCCAGCGGTCGTCGGCGGGGAGCAGGGCGTGGAGTGCGGTGAGCAGGTCGTCGTCGCTGCCGGCACCGGTTTCGATGATCGCGATGCCTGTCGTGGCGTGGGGGACGAAGACGTTCAACAGTCCGTCCCTGCCGTGTGCGGCCTCGGCGAGGAACCGCTCGCAGTCCTCGGTCAGATCGGTCACGGTCTCGTCCGAGCCGGTGGTCACGGAGAGCAGCTGGGTGGTGAAGGGTCCGGGCATGGGGTCATCCTCTCGCAGGGCGCGAAGTGTCGTGGGACGGGAAGATCCGCGCGTCCCTCACCGTTGGTAGAAGCGTGAACGACTCTGAGGTGCGGGACGTGGACGTGGTGGTCGTCGGCGCCGGGCAGGCCGGGCTGTCTGCCGCGTACCACCTGCGGCGGGTGGGGCTGGTGCCGGGGCGGGACTTCGTGGTGTTCGACCACGCGCCACGCGCGGGCGGGGCCTGGCAGTTCCGCTGGCCCTCGCTGACCTTCGGCAAGGTGCACGGCATCCACACACTGCCCGGGATGGAGCTGACGGGCGCCGATGACGAGCGGCCGTCGGCGGAGGTGATCGGCGAGTACTTCGCCGCGTACGAGGAGCGCTTTGAACTGGAAGTGCTGCGTCCGGTCGATGTGACCGCCGTGCGCGAGGGCACGGGCGGGCGGCTGCTCGTCGAGACGTCGGCCGGACTTTGGTCGACGCGGGCCCTGATCAACGCGACCGGCACCTGGGACCGGCCGTTCTGGCCGCGCTACCCGGGGCAGGAGGACTTTGAGGGGCGCCAGCTCCACACCGCGCAGTACCGGGGGCCGCAGGAGTTCGCCGGGCGGCGGGTCATCGTGGTCGGCGGCGGCGCTTCGGGGACCCAGCACCTGATGGAGATCGCCCCGTTCGCCGCGGAGACGACCTGGGTGACCCGGCGGCCACCGGTCTTCGTCGACGCGCCGTTCGACGAGGATCGCGGTCGGGCCGTGGTGTCCCTGGTCGAGGAGCGGGTGCGCCGGGGGCTGCCGCCGCAGAGCGTGGTGTCCGTGACCGGACTTCCGGTGACCGAGGCGGTGCGGCGGGCGCGGGAGCAGGGGGTGCTCGATCGGCTGCCGATGTTCGACCGGATCACCCCGACCGGGGCCGAGTGGGACGACGGAACGAGCGTCACCGCGGACGTCATCCTCTGGGCGACCGGCTTCCGCGCCGCCATCGACCATCTCGCTCCGCTGAAGCTGCGGGAGACGGGCGGCGGCATCCAGATGGCCGGGACCCGTACTGTGCGGGACGCACGGGTCCATCTGGTGGGTTACGGACCGTCCGCGTCGACGGTGGGGGCCAACCGGGCCGGGCGGGCCGCGGTCCGGGAGATCCGCCGACTGTTGGCGCAGGAACCCGCGCTCGTCTAGGAGGGGCCGGCCGGCCTCCCGGCCGATGTGCCGCCTGTGCCGGAGATGCCGATCGTCACTGCGGAATCGATGCCGTCGCCCGTGGGTCCCGGTCGCTCGAAGCGTGGACGGGCGCCGCCGCCTCCGCGTCCCTGCGGACCAGTGCGGTGTACCGGCCGTTCTGGGCGAGCAACTCGTCGTGCGTACCGCGCTCGGCTATCCGCCCCGATTCCAGGACGACGATCTCGTCCGCGTCGCGCACGGTGGAGAGTCGATGGGCGATGGTGATGGTCGTGCGTCCGTGGGAGAGCGCGTCGATCGCCTGTTGGACGGCCTGTTCCGTACGGGTGTCGAGGGCGCTGGTGGCCTCGTCGAGGATGAGGACCGGCGGATCGCGCAGGATCGTGCGGGCGATGGCCAGGCGCTGCTTCTCACCCCCCGAGAACCGGTAGCCGCGCTCCCCCACCAGGGTGTTGTAGCCCTCGGGCAGGGAGGCGATGTGGTCGTGGATCTGCGCGGCCCGTGCGGCTGCTTCCAGTTCCGCATCGGTGGCGTCCGGTTTGGCGAAGCGCAGGTTGTCCCCGACGGACGCGTGGAAGAGATACGTCTCCTGGGAGACGACTCCCACGGCGCGGGCGAGCGTGTCGAAGTCGAGGTCGCGCACGTCGACGCCGTCGATCGTGACCCGGCCGCCGGTGACGTCGTAGAGCCTGGGCACCAGA
The DNA here is from genome assembly GCF_040638655.1 of Streptomyces sp. NPDC005963. Classification (NCBI taxonomy): domain Bacteria; kingdom Bacillati; phylum Actinomycetota; class Actinomycetes; order Kitasatosporales; family Streptomycetaceae; genus Streptomyces; species Streptomyces sp. NPDC005963. The sequence goes on from NZ_JBEXVD010000030.1 coordinate 55,303, forward strand.
TAGCTGAGCGTGGACTTGCCCGAGCCGGTGGAGCCGACGACGGCGAGGGTGCCCCCCGCGGGAACCGTGACGTCGAGGGTGTCCAGGGTGGGGCGTGCCTGCTCGCGGTCGTAGCGGAAGGTGACGCCGTCGAAGCGGACCTCGCCCCGGATCGGGTCGAGTCGGACCGGCTCGGCGGGTTCGGTGATGTCGACGGGCAGATCGAGGTACTCGAAGATGCGCTGGAAGAGCGCCAGCGAGGTCTGCATGTCCACGCCCGTGGAGAGCAGGCTCACCGCGGGGCGGAACAGCCCCTGTTGCAAGGAGACGAAGGCGACGAGCGTGCCGATGGAGATCGCGGGTCCGCCGCCCTGGATGGCGATGCCCGCCGTCCAGTAGATGACCGCGGGCATGGCCGCCATGACGATGCCGATGATGGCCAGCCGCCAGCGGCCGGCCATGCTGGAGCGCACTTCGAGATCGACGAGCCGCTCGGACTCACTGGCGAACGAGTCGGTGAGCGAGTCGGCACGGCCCATCGTCCGCCCGAGCAGGATGCCGCTGACCGAGAGGGATTCGGTGACGGTCGCGGCCATGGCCGCCATCTGCTTCTGCCGTTGGGTCGTGACCTTCTTCCGCTCCCGGCCCACGCGTCGGCTGATCGCGACGAAGACGGGCAGCAGGAGCAGGGTCACGATCGTCAGCCGCCAGTCGAGGGCGAGCATGGCGATGACGGTGGCGATGACGGCGGTGAGGTTGGAGACCAGCGAGGTCGCGGTGGAGGTCACCGTGGCCTGCATCCCGCCGATGTCGTTGGCGATCCGGGACTGGACCTCGCCGGTGCGGGTCCTGGTGAAGAAGGCGAGCGGCATCCGCTGGAGCTGGGTGTAGACGGCCGTACGCAGATCGTGCATGACGCGCTGGCCGACGGTGGTGGAGATCAACGTCTGGAGCACGCCGAAGACGCTCGTCATCACCGCGGAGGCGATCATTCCCAGCGCCAGCAGGGACAGCAGTCCGGTGCGGCCTTCGGGGATGGCGGTGTCGAGGATCTCCCGCAGCATGAACGGGGAGGCGACGGAGACGAGGGACGCAGCGCCCACCAGCAGGCCGACGATCGCCAGCCGGCCGCGGTAGGGCCGGAACAGGCGCAGGATGCGGCGCACCTGGGCGGGCGGTTGTTCCTCGTTCTTGCCGGTATCGGCCGGCGGGGTCCAGGTCAGGGGTTCGGGGGGGTGCATGGGCTCCTTCGGGGCCGGAGGGGTCGCGGCTGGGCGGGCGGCGCAGCCGTCACACGGTGTGGCCGCGGGCGACGGCCGGCCTCATCGGCGGCGGTCGGCCTGTCGAGCGGCAGGGGTCCGTGTCCGGGCGGTCAGCCCGACGACGAACCGTACGTCGAGTATTTGAGAGCCTAGCTCACTGTTACCTAAGTTCACAATGAACACCATCCTGATATTGTTCCCGTATGAGCTCCCCCGACGTCGACGGTCTCCTGGCCGAGCAGTTGCTGAGGCTGAGCCGACGCCTGCACCGCAGCCAGAAGCGGCAGCTGGAATCGGCGGGCATCGCCATCACTCCAGCCCAGTCCCGACTGCTGCGCACCCTGACGTGCTTCACCGACGCACCGCCCCGGATGGCGGACCTCGCCGCCCGACTTGAGGTGGTTCCCCGTGCCGTGACCAGCCTGGTGGACGGTCTGGAGACGAGCGGCTGCGTCCGCAGGGCGCCCGACCCCGCCAACCGTCGGGTGATCCGGATCGAGCTCACCGACACCGGCCGCAGTGTGCTCAGGACCCTGCGTGACGCCCGGCTGGCGGCGGCCGAGGACATCCTCGCCCCGCTGACCCGTGAGCAGCGCGAAACCTTCGGCGAGCTGCTGTCCTCCCTCGTCGACGGGGTGGCACAGGACTGCTGAGCCGCGCCCTGCACGACCGCACCACCGGGCCGCACGGCGCTTCCTCCGTTCTGGTCCCTGACCTTCTCGCGGTCTCCGGTCCCTGACGTTCTCCGGTCTGCGGCCCCTGACGTTCTCTGATCGTCGCATCGGATCGCCGGCCACCGGGGCGCCGATCCACTCAAGGCCGCCTTAAGACACCTCCGCGACGCTGAAGGCCGTCGCCCGTCGCAGCGGCGCCGTGCGCCCTGGGGCGGGGCAGCGCCCCGGGGCCTGGCACCGACCGCCGAACAGGGCGACACCCAGCGCAATGCCCTGTGAAGTGAACTCGGTGAACGGAGAGAGCATGGCCACGGTTGCGAGCACCACCGTGGGCGAGCGGATCGGGCCCCTGGACCGGCTGCGCGCCCTCCACCGCGACGGGCGGCTCGCCCACGCGTACCCCGAGGTGCCCGGCCTGCTGGCCGAGTTGGCATCGGCGGGAGACCCCTCGGGCGCGCCCGCGCCGGACCTGGTGCGGGCAGGTCAACTGCTGGCCAGACTGAAGCCGGACGAGGTCCTGACCGAGCACCCCGAAACCGCCGCGGTCACCGTCGCGGTCACCGGACACTCCACCCTGAGCGGACTCACCGCGCCCCTGACCGCGGAACTCGCCCGTCATGGACTGCTGCTGCACCAACACGCGGGGGACTTCGGCTCCTGGTTCCGCGACCTCCAGGACACCGGCAGCGAGTTCTACGCGGCGCGGGCGGACCTCGCCCTGTGCATCCTCGACGCACAGGTCGTCTTCGACGAACTGCCGCACCCCTGGCTGGTGGAGGACGTGGAGCGGACCGCCACCGCCAAGCTGGCGCTGATCGGTTCGCTCGCCGAGCGCTATGTCTCCGAGGGCACGGGCACCCTGGTCCTCAACACCCTCCCCCTGCTGCGCACCCATGTCCGTCGGCTGGTCGACGCGCGCTCACGGGCCCGACTGGGTGTGATCTGGCGGGAGTTCAACGCGGGTCTGCTGCGGTTGGCGGTCGACCACGACCGCGTGCATGTCGTGGACCTCGATCCGCTGGTGGCCACCAGCGGCCCGGTGCACGAGCCGAGGCTCGCCGCGTACGCCAAGGTCCTCCTCGGCGACGAACTGCTCGCCGGGTACGCCCGCGAGGTGGGACATCTGGCCCGGGGGCTGCGGGGGCGCACCAAGAAGGTCCTGGTGGTCGATCTCGACAACACCCTGTGGGACGGCATCCTCGGCGACGACGGTCCGGAGGGCATCGCCGCGGCCACCACCTACCGGGGTGAGGCGTTCGGACGGTTCCAGCAGGTCGTGGGGCAGATCGGGGCCCAGGGCGTACTGCTGGCCGTGTGCAGCAAGAACGACCGCGAGCCGGTGCTCCAGGTGCTGCGCGACCATCCCGACATGGCCCTGCGGGAGAAGGACTTCGTACGGGTCAACGCCAACTGGGAGCCCAAGGACGGAAATCTGCTGGAGATCGCGCGCCGGCTGAACCTCGGGGTGGACAGTTTCGTCTTCGCCGACGACTCGCCGTTCGAATGTGGTCTGGTGGCGGGCAGTCTCCCGGGGGTGGCCGTGGTACGACTCGACGAGGAGCCTGCGCTCCACATCGAACGGCTGCTGGCCGACGGCTGGTTCGACGTCCCCGAACTCACCGCCGAGGACCGTGCCCGCGCCGCGCTGTACCGCACCGACGCCGCCCGGCAGGACCTCCAGGAGAGCGCCGGCTCGATGGAGGAGTATCTGGCGGGCCTCGGGGTCCGGGTCTCCCTCTCACCGGTGCGGGAGCACGAGATCGCGAGGGTCTCGCAGGTGACCCTGCGCACCAACCAGTTCAATCTGACCACCGAGCGGCTCCAACAGGCCGACATCCGGGCCCTTCGGGACTCGCCCCAGCACCTGGCGCTGGCGATCCGCTCCGAGGACCGGTTCGGGGACAACGGTCTGGTGGGAGCGGTGCTGGTGAGCGGTATCGGCACGGGCGACGCCTGGCGGATCGACAACATGCTCCTCAGCTGCCGGGTGTTCGCCCGTGGCATCGAGGAGGCGTGCCTCTCTGCGCTCCTCCAGCGAGCCAGGGAGGCCGGTGCGCCGGCCGTTGAGGCCGGTTATCGGCCGACCGCCAAGAACCACCGGGTGCGCGGGCTCTACCCTTCCGTCGGCTTCGCCGAGACGGGAGAGGGCGTGGACGGCACGGTCTCCTTCCGTCATGATCTGGCCGAGGACCAGGTGCCACGGCCGCCGGAGCACGTCCAACTGACCGTGGACGTCTCCGAGCAGTCGACCTGAGAGGCGCATCGATGGCGATTCCTTCGGGCGGACGGCGATCGCTCGGGCGCGGCGCACGGTGGCTCGGACGGTTCCTGATGCGGGGCTTCGCCTCGCTGGCGGCGATGACCGGGACGCTTCCCGCCAACTCCTTCCACGCGGCCTCGCAGGAGTGGACGGCCGAGGACCGTGCGGCGGCGAGCCGCGGTGACGAGCGGGAACAGGCCGCGGCGGCACGGTTAGTGGGGCCACCGCCCGCCCATCCGGAACGGCTGGTGGCGGAGGTGCCGCCGTCCCCGTGCGAACAGGCGCTCTGGGCGCAGTTGGAGGGGCCGGGCCGGCTCCCCTAGGGAGTGTGTCGGGGACGGGTCGCGAACAACGGGCGTCCGAACGAAGTGTGTGCGATGGGCCCGGGACCGTGCTCCACGTCCCGGGCCCATCGGCGTGTGCGCGTACCCGGCGGCCCGAACGGCTCCGTACGGCCACACCCCCGTCGGGTACGTGCACCCGACCGCCGGCCGCGCTTTCTGACTCAGCCATGACATCGGCTCGCCGGGGGCGGCGAGCGATGTCCGCCTCCCCCCAGGGCGATGCAGCCGGTGCGCAAGAGGGCCTTTAGGTCGGGAATCGACGATCGGCGGGACGGGTCGGTTCAACACGATTCACATGGCGTCAAGGCGAGGGGAAGACGGTGGCGGAATTCAGTTCATTCGCGGAGCTGGTGCTGACGCGGTCGGACGAACGGGGTGACGCGGACGCATTCGTGTTCCTCTCGGACGGCGGGCGGGGCACGGAACCCGAGCGACTGCCCTATCTGGAGCTGGACCGCACCGCCAAGGACGTCGCGTCCTGGCTCCAGGAACGCGGGCTGTCCGGGCGCCAGGTCCTGCTCCTCTACCCGTCGGGCCTGGACTTCATCAAGGCGTTCATCGGCTGCCTCTACGCGGGGGCGGTCGCCGTGCCGGCGCCGCTGCCCTCCGAGCAGGGCCAGCACTTCCAGCGGGTGTCCTCGATCGTGCGGGACGCCCGGGTCGGCGCCGTGCTGACCCTGGCGCAGCACGCCCCCGACGTGGAGGCGTGGCTCGCCGCCGAGGGATTCGCCGACGTGGTGACCCTGGCCACCGACCGCGGACCGGTCGGAGACGCGGGCGCCTGGCGCGATCCGCAACTCGGCCGGGACGACCTGGCCTTCCTCCAGTACACCTCGGGGTCCACCAACTCCCCCAAGGGCGTAATGGTCAGCCACGGCAATCTCCTCGCCAACGAGGCGGCCATCGCCCGCGCCGCGCACAACACCCCGGACATGGTGATCGGCGGATGGCTGCCCTTCTACCACGACATGGGTCTGATCGGTCATGTCCTCCAGCCGCTCTGGCTGGGCGCCAAGGCCGTGCTGATGTCCCCGGTGTCCTTCCTGCGCCGGCCGGCCCGCTGGCTTGAGATGATCAGCGACTACGGGGTGCACGGCACCGGTGGCCCCAACTTCGCCTACGACCTGTGCGTCCGCAGGGTCACCGACGCCCAGTTGGAGGGCGTGGACCTCTCGACGCTGCGGACCGCGTGCAACGGCGCCGAGCCGGTGCGCGCCGAGACCCTGAAGGCGTTCTCGGACCGCTTCGCGCCCCACGGCTTCAACCCGGACGCCTTCTTCCCCTGCTACGGCATGGCCGAGACGACCCTGCTGGTGACCGGTACGCCCAAGGACCGCGGCGCACTGCTGCGGGACGTGGACGCCTCCGGGTTGGAGCAGGGGCGCTTGGAGGGCCCGTACCTGGGTGCGCCCGCCAGGACGTTGGTGAGCAGTGGCGTGGCCGCCGCGGAGGACTTCGAGGTGCGCGTGGTCGATCCCGTCAGCCGGGTGGAGCAGCCGGCCGGGCAGGTCGGCGAGATCTGGGTGCGCGGCGCCAGTGTGGCGTCCGGGTACTGGGAGCGTCCCGAGGTCAACACGGAGGTCTTCGGCGCCCGGATCGCGGGCCAGGAGGCGGTCGGGACCTGGCTGCGCACCGGTGACCTCGGAGCGCTGGACGGCGCCGAGCTGTTCGTCACGGGCCGTCTCAAGGAGATGGTCCTCATCAACGGCCGCAACATCTATCCGTACGACGTGGAGAGCGCCGTCCGTGCACTGGATCCGGCCATCGGCGCGGGGGCGGTCTTCGGTGTCGACGCGGGCGGTCAGGAGCATCTGGTGGTGATCCACGAGGTCCGTGCGGCGGCGTTGGGTTCCGATCTGAAGACGCTCGCCACCTCCGTACAGCGCATGATCGGTCAAGAGTTCTCCGTGCCGGCGGGGAACGTGCTGCTGGTGCGTCCGGGCACCGTCCGGCGTACGACGAGCGGCAAGATCCAGCGGACGTTGATGCGGAAGCTGTTCCTCGCCGGCGCGCTGACGCCGCTCCACTTCGTGGTGGAGCCCTCGGTCCGCACCGCCGTGGAGGGGGCGACCGCCGCGTCGACGCCGTCCCTGGTTGCGGTGGGCTGACCCATGGAGCATCCCCCGTACCGCGCGGCACAGGAACTGGAACTGCTGCTCGGCGATCCCGAGGACCCCGACGCGGTGTTCTCCCACGCGCGTTGCCTGGAGTTGGACGAGCGGGAGGAGTTCCCGACGGAGATCTGCCGGGCGCTGGAGGACTGGGGTCTGCCCGAGTACTACATTCCGGTCGAGCACGGTGGGCGGCTCACGGACTACGAGACCGTCCTCCAGGTGATGCGGGTGATCGCCCGCCGCGATCTGACCGTGGCCGTCGGGCACGGCAAGACCTATCTGGGCGGGGTGTGCGTCTGGGTCGCCGGCTCCACCGAGCAGGCCAGGGCGCTGGCGGCGGACATCCGTGCCGCGCTGCCGGTTTCCTTGGCGCTCACCGAGCGGGCCCACGGCAGCGATCTGCTGGCCGGTGATGTGTTGGGCGAGCCGGACGGCTCGGGCGGTTGGTCGCTCTCCGGTGAGAAGTGGCTGATCAACAACGCCACGCGGGGCAGTCTGCTGTCGGTGCTGACCCGGACCTCTGCGGAGGGCGGGCCGCGCGGCTTCACGGTCCTCCTGGTCGACAAGCGCACCCTGACGGCCGGTGCCGACTACCGCTGCCTGGACAAGATCCGTACGCACGGCATCCGGGGTGCGGACATCAGCGGCATCGTCTTCGACGGCGCTCCGGTGGACGCGGGCGCCGCGGTGGGGGCGGTGGGCAGCGGTGTCGAGACCGTGCTCAAGGCCCTCCAGCTCACCCGGACGATGTGCGCGTCCCTCTCCTTGGGCGCGGCCGATCATGCGCTGCGGATCGCATTGGACTTCGCCGAGGGGCGCGAGTTGTACGGGCGTCGCCTGGTGGATCTGCCGCAGGCACGTCATGTGTTGGCGTCCGCAGCGGCCGACGTGCTCATCGGCGAGGCGTTGGCGACGGTGGCGGCGCGCTCGGTGCACACCGCGACCGACGAGCTCAGTGTGGTCGCGGCGGTGACGAAGTACCTGGTGCCCACCGGCACCGAGGCGGTCATCGGCGACCTCACCAAGGTGCTCGGTGCCCGGGCCTTCCTCAAGGGCGTCCACGCCCGGGGCATGTTCCAGAAGATCGACCGCGACCATCGCATCGTCGGTCTCTTCGACGGCAACACCCTGGTCAACCTGAACTCGCTGGTGAACCAGTTCCGTTCGCTGACCAGGGGCTGGGTGCGGCGCAGCGGTGACACGGCGGGGGCCCTCGCGGCCTTCGACCTGTCGACGCAGCTGCCCGCGCTGGCACCCGAGCGGCTGTCCCTGGTGGCGCGCCGCGGCAGCGGCATCATGGCGACCCTGCCGGAGTCGATCGCCCGTCTGGAGGCCGAGGCCGAACGACGGCCGGAGTTGAAGCAGGCGGTGGCGTCCGCGGTGCGACTGCTCGCCGTGGTCGAGCAGGTGCACGAGTCGATGGACGCCCACCGCACGGTGGTCACCGACGTACCGCCCGAGGCGTTCGAGGTCGCGCGGCGCTACAGCCTGTGTCTGGCCGGTGCGGCCTGCCTCGGCCTGTGGGTGAACAACCACCGGGCCGGCGTGGCGGGAGCCACCGGCGGTCTGTGGCGCGATGCGGTGTGGCTGCGGGCGGCACTCGACCGGCTGCTGTTCCGGCTGGGTGAATCCGCCCCGGGCACGTCGGAAGCATTCGCTCCGCTGTTGGAGGAACTGCGCACGGCCGGCCGCGCCGGAACGCTGTTCTCCCTCTTCGGCCTGCGCCTGCACCCCGGTGTTGCCACCGCGGCCGGCGGCGACCCGCCCACGAGTCCGTCGAAGGCGGCGATCGGAGCCCCACCGGGCCCGGAGCCGTTCCGCCCGTCGAGCCCTTCGACGGGACGCGCGGCACCCGCCGCCACCCCGCGCCCACCGGCATCGGGGCACCACGTCAGCGATCCGCGAGCCGGGACCGCTGTCATCGACACCGGAGCGTCGCACCGGACGCCCGGTCATCCGAGGGGACGTCATGCTGAGTGATCCCGCCGTCCAGGGGCTCCGCGGCGAGGCGGTCCCGACCGGCCCGGCCCAGGGCCTCCTTCCGGGCGCCGACCAAGCACAGGAGGACGCGGCCAAGGCGCGCGTCGCGGAGTTGGAGCGACGCTTCGGCGACCCCGAGGACCCCGCCAACCCGCTGTCCGCGGCCGAGATCGTCGCCGCCGACGAAACCGGCGAGCTACCGCCCGCAGGGGAACAACTCCTCGACGACGTGGTGTTCAACGCCGAGTTCGTGCCGACGGCCCTCGGCGGTCGGCTCGACCGGCTCGACACCCTCGTCCGAACGATGCGACACGTCTTCCGGCGCGATGTGGCGCTCGGACTCGGGTACGGCATCACGTCGTTCATGGCGGCGGCGAACGTGTGGACGGCCGGCAGCGACGATCAGCGCCGTCGGCTGGCAGATCTGCTGCTGGCCGGGTCGAAGGTCTCGGTCGCCTACCACGAGCTGCCCCACGGCAACGATTTCGTCCGCAACGAGTTCCGCGCCGACCCGTATCCGGGGGGCTTTAGGCTCAACGGGCGCAAGGAGGTCATCAACAACGCCGACAGGGCGGCAGCGTTCTCCCTGTTCAGTCGGACGGACGGCAATCCGGGCAGCCGGAGCCATTCGGTGCTGTTCGTCGAACGGGACCAACTGGACGCGGAGCGCTTTCGGGTGCTGCCCCGCTACAGCGCGGTGGGCGTGCGCGGCTGCCGGCTGTCGGGGCTGGACTTCACGGACTGCCCCGTGCCGGATTCCGCCCGGGTGGGCGCGGTGGGTCAGGGAGTGGAACTGGCCCTGCGCTCGTTCCAGATCACCCGCAGTGCGATTCCGGGAATGGCGATCGGCGCCCTCGACACCAGTCTGCGCACGGTGGTGCGGTTCGCGGCCGGACGGCAGTTGTACCGGCGGACCGTGATGGAGATCCCGCACGCGTCAGCCACCTTGACCGGAGCCTTCCTCGACCTGCTGATCTGCGACAGTCTGGCGCTGGTGGGCACCCGTGCGGTGCATCTGCTTCCCGACGAGACCAGTGTGTACGCGGCTGCGGTGAAGTACCTGGTGCCCAAGATGCTCACGGACACCATGTACGACCTGTCGATCGTGCTCGGGGCGCGGTTCTACGTGCGCGAGGGCGAGTTCGGCCTGTTCCAGAAGCACGTGCGCGACCTACCGGTGCTCAGTCTCGGCCATGCGGGCTCGGCGGCCTGCCAGGCCACCATCATTCCGCAGCTGTCGCGGCTGGCCCGGCGCGCCTGGTTCGCGGGGGACGAGGCGCCCCGGGCGCTGTTCGAGCCCCGCACGGCACTGGGGGACATCCCCTTCGACCGCTTGTCCCTGGCCAGCGGTCGGGACAGCCTCAGCGCGTCCCTGGTGGCGGCGGTCGACGACCTCCCCAGCGGCTCCCCCGAGGAGCTCGCGGTGCAGGCCCTGGTGATGCGGATGTTGGACCAGCTCAGACAGCTCCAGGAGGACAGCCTCAGCCTTTCCCCGCAGGACCGGACCGCGCTGGCCAGCCCGGCCAGTTTCGCCCTCGCCGACCGCTATGCGGTCTTCCTCGCGGCGGCGGCGGTGCTCGGCGTGTGGCGGGCCGCACGGGACGGTGGGGACGCATTCCTCGCCGATCCCGCCTGGGCCGCCGCCGCACTGCACCGCCTCGCCCGCCGGTTGGGGCAGCGCCCGGCCGATCTGCCTCCCGCCTGTGAAGGCCGCGTGCACGAGGAAGTGCTCCGGCGCTTCCACGAACGCCGTAGCTACGACCTCTACGACACCCCGCTGGCCGGCTGATTCCGCCTCCCAGCGCTTCCACCGAGGAGTACCCCATGTCTGTTCCCGCGACCGACCGCCCCACGAGCACCGAGCGCACCGAGCACAGCGTCGAGTCGCTGAGCAGCTGGCTCGCCGACCGCATCGCGCTGTACCTCCAGCGGTCGCCGTCCGAGATCGTGTCCACCGTCCCGCTGGCCGAGTACGGGCTGGACTCGGTCGCCGCGCTCAGCCTGTGCGGCGACATCGAGGAGGACTTCGACCTCGTCCTGGAGCCGACCGTGGCCTGGGACTACCCCACCGTCGACGCGCTGGCCGGGCACCTCGTGGAGGAGCTGCGGGACGTGCAGGGTGAGGCCCGATGAGACCGATAGCCATCGTCGGGCTCGACTGCCGCTTCCCCGGGGCGCCCGACCCCGGCGCCTACTGGGACATGTTGATGCGCTCCGACGAGGGAGTGGGCAGGGTGCCGGGGCAGCGGTGGAACGCCCGTGACTTCCACTCCCCCACCGGTGCCGAAGGCCATGCCAACACCACCGAGGGCGGGTTCATCAGCGACCCCGACGCCTTCGACAACGAGTTCTTCACCATCTCGCCGCGGGAGGCCGCGGCGATGGACCCCCAGCAGCGGCTGCTGTTGCAGTGTGCCTGGCGGGCCGTGGAGGACGCCGGGATCGCCCCCCAGAAGCTGGCCGGAACACCGACCGGGGTGTTCGTCGGCATCATGGGCAACGAGTGGGCGCAGTTGCACCTCACGGACTACGCCCGGGTCACCGCGCAGGTGGGGTCGGGCAACGGCTACTGCATGACGGCCAACCGGGTCTCCTACCACCTCGACCTCAAGGGTCCGAGCCTGGCGGTGGACACGGCCTGCTCGTCCTCGCTGGTCGCCGTCCACCTCGCCTGCAACGCACTGCTGTCGGGCGAGTGCGACACCGCGATCGCCGCCGGGGTCAACGTGGCCCTCACCCCCGCGCTCAACATCTTCTACACCCAGGCCGGTCTGTCGGCCCCCGACGGCCGGTGCAAGCCGTTCAGCGCCGAGGCCGACGGGATCGGCCGCGGCGAGGGCGTGGGCGCCGTGGTGCTGCGCCGACTGGAGGACGCGGTCGCGGACGGTCAGCCGGTGTACGCGGTGATCCGCGGCACCGCCGTCAACCAGGACGGGCGCAGCAACGGCATCACCGCGCCCAACCGCTGGTCACAACAGGACGTGCTGACGGCGGCCTACCGGCGGGCCGGTGTGGAGCCGTCCGATGTGACCTTCACCGAGGCGCACGGCACCGGCACCGTGCTCGGCGACATGATCGAGATCAAGGCGCTCGGCCAACTCCACGCGGGCCGCACCGGTCGTCCGATGGCGGTGGGTTCGGTCAAGGGCAGCATCGGTCACACCGAGGGCGCCGCCGGTATCGCCGGGCTGATCAAGGTCGCCCTGTCGCTGCACCACCGGACGGTGCCGGCCAGTCGGTACGCCACCAAGGAGAACCCGGCGCTGAAGCTCACCAAGCACGGGCTGCGGCTGCTCAAGACGCCGCTGCGGCTCCAGTCGAAGCCGGCGATCGGGGGGCTGAGCAGCTTCGGCATGGGCGGCACCAACGCCCACGCCGTGTTGGAGTCCGCGCCCGCCTACGCCGCGCGCCCCGAGGCGGTGCCGGCGCATGACGCCGGTGGGCGGACCGGGCTCGGCAGCGGTGTCTTCACGGTGAGCGCGCCCTCCCTGGACGCGCTCCGACGCAATCTGCTGACCCAGGCCGATGCGGTGCAGCGGCGCCGGGTGCCGGTCGGTCCGCTGTGCTGGAACAGCAACCGGGTCAAGACGGGCCACCGGTTCCGGTTCGCGGTCCCCGCCCAGGAGACGGGCGAACTGGCCGCGGCCCTGCGGGAGGCGGCCACCGACGACGATAGGCTGGCCCAGCTCACCGGGAACCCTGCGGGCAAGCCGCTCGTGTCCCTGCTGTTCACCGGTCAGGGCTCGCAGTATCCGAAGATGACGGCTCGGCTCTATCGCGAGTCGGCCCTCTACCGGAAGTACTTGGACGAGGCCGATGCGGCGTTGACCCCGCACACCGGTGCGTCGGTGCGTGATCTGCTGCTCTCGGGCGACGGGGCCGTCCACCGCACGCGGTGGACCCAGCCGGCGCTGTTCGCGGTCGGCTACGCGCTGGCGTCGAGCATGGCGGACCTGGGCGTACGCCCTGCGCTCATGCTCGGTCACAGTGTCGGCGAGTACGCGGCTGCGGTCCTCGCCGAGGTCTTTCCACTGGAGCAGGCCGCGCAGTTGATCGCGGCCCGCGGTGCGCTGATGGACGAGTTGCCCGAAGGCGGCGGAATGCTGTCGGTGCGGGCGACGCCGCAGGAGTTGGCGCCGCTGGTGGAGACGGAACCGCTGGTGGGGGTGGGTGCGGTGAACGGGCCGCAGACCACCGTGTTGTCGGGTGATCTCGCGGCACTGGCGCGGGTCGAGGAGTCGTTGCGCGAGCGCGGCATCCGCAGCAAGTGGCTTGAGGTGTCCCACGCCTTCCATTCACCCTTGATGGAGCCGGTGTTGGAGCGGTTCGCCGAGGTCGCGGAGGAGGCCGGCGGCGGGGTGCCCAAGCTGCCGGTGTACTCCACGGTCCGCGGTCGGCTGCTGGAGGCCGAGCCGATGGACGCCAAGTACTGGACCGAACACATCAGTGCCCCCGTGCTCTTCGGCGAAGCCGCGACACAGCTGCTGGAGGCGGGACCCACACACCTGGTGGAGGTCGGCCCCCGGCCGGTGCTCACCCGGATGGCCCGCCGTCTGCGCCCGTCCGGGCTGACCGGTGGCCAGGGGGTCGCCCTGGTCCCCAACGAGGAGGCGGGCGGCCGGGATCTGGCGCAGGCCGTGGCGGAGTTGTACCGCAGCGGACTGGAGCCGTGGTGGGACGCGGTGTACGCGGAGGAGGAGCGCCAGCCACAACGCCTGGCCCCCTACGCCTTCTCCGACTCCCACCGCTTCTGGACCCGCGGTCCCGTACGGTCCACCACGGCTGCGGGCGTCGGTGTGCTGCCGGCGTCGACCGCCGGTGCGTCCCGGGAGTCAGCGGGCGGTACCGAACCGGAGGCGCGCGCACTGACGGTGGCGGCCGGTTCCGGCGAGTCGCTCGCGGTGCTGCCGTCGGCGCGGGAATCGGCTCCCGCGGACCCGGTGGCCGGGGCGGTGATCGAAGCGGTCGCCACCGTGGGCGGCTATGCGCCCGACGAGGTGTCGCCGGCTTCCCTCCTCTACGAGGACCTCGGTTTCGATTCGGTGATGGTGATGGAGCTGAAGGACCGCATTCAGGAGCGGTTGAGCGGACTTGAGGCGATGAGCGTGCAGGATCTGCTGCCGCGGCTGTCGTCCGTCGGAGACCTCATCGACTACCTGCGCGATCGGGTGGGTTCCGCCGTCGCCTGACACGGCAGCGGGGTGTTCGCCCCCGTCCATGGCGCTCAGACCACGTTGGCCCGCTCGGGCCTGCCGGCCCTGAAGGGAAGAAAGGACCGCACGATGCAGTCATCCCCACCGTCCACCGAGGTCGTGGCCCATCTCGCGGCCGTCGGGACCGCTCTGCCGGGCGACCCCGTGGACAATGCGATGTTGGCCAAGACCCTCGGTGTGAACGAGGAGTGGATCGATGTTTTCATCGGCACCCGCACCCGGCACTTCGCCCGTGATCTGATCACCGGCGAGGTGCGCTGGTCGCTCGCCGATCTCTGTGCCCAGGCGGCGGAACGGGCGCTCAGCGCGGCCCGGATCTCACCGGAGGAGATCGAGTTCGTGGTGATGGGCACCGCGACCCCGGACCACCTGATGCCCGCGACGGTCAATCAGGTGGCCGACCAACTCGGGCTCGATCAACTGCCCACCTATCAGCTGCAGTCCGGATGCGCGGGCGCCGTGCAGGCCCTGGAGCTGGGACGCACCCTGATCACCGGCGGTGGGTACGGCGCGGGCCTGGTGATCGGCGGCGATGTGTGCAGCAAGCATCTGGAGCTGGACCGCGATCTCTCGGACGCGGCCCCCAGCGACCTCGTCAACTACGTGCTGTTCGGCGACGGCGCGGGCGCTGCCGTCCTCACCGCGGAACCGCGCGGCGAACGCCTCGCGCTGCGACGGGTGTTGAACCGGTTCACCGGTCTGGGACGCGAACCCGGCCAGGTGATCGACTGGTTCGGCCTCGCTGACCGGCACGAGGACCGGCAGGCCGTGCGGGAGGACTACAAGGCGATCGAATCGGCCGTCCCGGTGATGGCCGCTGAGATCCTGTGGGAGCTCCTTGAGGAGCTGGACTGGACCACGGACCAGGTGGACTTCCTGCTGCCGCCGCAGCTGTCGGGCCGGATGACCCGGCGCATCACCGAACAGTTGGACCTTCCCGGTGCCGTCGAGGTGTCCTGTGTGGCGGAGACCGGGAACAACGGGAACGCCCTGCCCTTCCTCCAGTTGGAAGGGCTGCTTCCGAAGATGACGGACGGCCAACGGGCGCTGGCGGTCGCCGTCGAATCCAGCAAGTGGATCAAGTCCGGTTTCGCGCTGGAAAAGGTCTGACCGGCATCCACGCAGTAGCGCGGGCCGCCGCACCCCACGATCGCGGTGTGGCGCCCGCCCGTTGTCACCATCCGCTCCGCGCCCGGGAGGGCCGTTTTCCCATGCAGACCATCGACGACTTCGTCCGTCTCGTCCGAGACGAACTGGGCATGCCGCTCGAAGACCACGAGGTCCACGCCGACCTCGACCAACTCCCCGAGTGGGACTCCCTCTACCTGCTGAAACTGGTCACCGTCCTGGAGCAGACCACGGGCAGGCCGCTGCCGGTCGGCAGGCTTCTGGAGGCCAGGAGCCTCCAGGAGATCTACCGGCTGGCGGTCCAGACGTGACCCGGTTCCGGTCCAGCGACGAACGCGTGGCGCCGGCGCCCGTACGCACCCACTCCGAGCGGCGCCGGCTCCACACGCTGTACTTCCTGGAACACGCCTCGCGGCAGCGGCCCGTCCACCTCGACACCGACGTCGACATGTCACGGATCGAGGCGCACCGCGCGGCGGCCCGTGCGGCGGGCCGCCGCTACTCGGTGGTCGGCTATCTGTTGTGGGCGACCGGCCGGGTTTTGCAGCGTCACCCCGAGGCGAACGCGGCCCTGGTGCCGAGTCGATCGGGGCTGCGGGCGCCGCGGACGGTCCGGTTCGCCGGGGTGACCGCGAAGGTGGCGCTGGACCGTGTCGTCGATGGTGAACGGACCGTGCTCTCGGCGCTGCTGCCCCGGCTGGAATCCGCGGACCTGGATGCCGTTCAGGAACGCATCGACCGCTATCGACAACCGGAGACCGCGCAGCTGCCGGAGTTCCGCGGGGTGCGTCTGCTGGGCAGGCTGCCCGTGCCCCTCGGCCGGCTCGCGTTCGCCGCCGCGGTGCGCACGCCAGGGACCCTGGGGACGGTGTCGGTCAGCTCGCTCGGTCACCGGCCCGTCGACGGGTTCCACTCCAGCGGTGGCACCGCCGTCACCCTGTGCGCGGGGCGGGTGGTCGACCGGCCCGTCGTACGGGACGGACGCCTCGCGATCGCGCCGGTGATGCGGCTCGGGTTGACCTTCGACCACCGGATCATCGACGGCGCGGCGGCGGCGGACGTTCTCGGTGATCTCACATCCACCTTGGAGGAGTTCGATGACGGCGCGGAGGAGGACTGTACCCGGCCCCTCGTTCGGAGAACCGGTCAAGATCTCCGGACGTGACGGGGCCTGGGACCGGGTCCGCGCCGATCTGGAAGACCACTCGGTCGCGGTCCTGCACGCCCGGCTCGCCGACTGGCGGCCCGACCAGGCGGGCGGGCCGCGGCTGCGGGCGTTGCTCGGCCGGGACTGGGAGCGCTACCTGGAGATGACCCATCCGGCGGTCCGGGTTCGCTTCGCCGCGTCCCGGGTCCTGTTGAAGTTCGCCGCTGCGGTGGCTCTCAGGGTGCCCCCGCAGGTGATCGAGTTGGCTTACGGTCCCACCGGGCGGCCCTATCTGCGCGGTTGTGACGCCGTCGACATCAGCCTCAGTCATACGGAGGACCTGCTGCTGATCGGTCTGACCACGCGCGGTCTGATCGGTGTGGACGCCGAACGGGAGGATCGTCCGCTGTACACCCGTGGGCTGCACCGCCACGTCTGTACGCCCCACGAGTTGGCGGCCCTGGAGTCGTTGCCACCGGAGCAGCGGGAGCGGGCACTCGTACGGCTGTGGACGCTCAAGGAGGCGTACAGCAAGGCGATCGGCCAGGGAATGCGGTTCCGGTTCACCGACTTCGGCTTCGGCCCCGATGGACAGCCGGCACGCGTGCTGGCCCCTGACGGCGCTCCGGGTACCGGCGTCGAATGGGAGTTCCAGACCTTCACCGTCGACGGTGGCTATGCCGTCAGTGTGGCGGTCAGCGATTCCGGTTTCGGTGGTACTGAGGACACGGCCGCGCGCACCATGCTCGATCCTCGGGTGGTGGCGGCCGTGACCGAGGCATTGGGCGACGACGCGGAGGGCGACGACGCCGGCGCTCAGCCGGAGGCGGCAGCGTACTGGTGAGGTGGACGGCATCGCGTCGGGAGGACGGCTTCCGGCGGGCGCCGTGGTTGCGGGGGACTCCCCGACACCACGGCGCCTTCGTGCGTGTGGGCGACAAGCGCGGCTTAAGGGGCGGGCCGCAACCTGGTCATCGGGCGGGCGCTCCGCCGAAGGCACCACACCCCCCACCGCGGCATGGCGCCCGCCCCGATCCGTAGCGCTGCGCATCCAACCGGCCAGGACGGCGCTCCGGTGCCGTACTCGTGGGCATCGGCCCTGGTCACCGGGGAATCGGAGGACACCCATGAACCACCTCGAAGAGCTCAAGGAGTTCGCCCGGCTCCATGCGCGGGGTCAGGGGATGACCGAACGCCAGGTGGCGGCGGTCCTGCCCTGGATCACCACGGACGAGCCGGGGCACCCGGGGTCCTGGGCGCGGGTCTGGACCGCCGAGGCCGACCGGTTGGCGTTCGCCGGCCGGCCGATCGACGCGTGCCGCAGGTACGCGCTCGCCCGCTTCCCCCATCACGGCGACGACGACCGCGTCAGGGCGCAGCACAACTGTGTGCGGACCTTCGACGACTGGCGGCGCCGTCGGGGCATCGAGCGTCTGGTGCTGGACCATCCGGGCGGCACGGTCGCCGCGTGGACGGCGGGGCTGGACGGTGGGCGCCGCCGACCGTTGGTGGTGATCATGGGTGGCATCGTGAGCGTCAAGGAGCAGTGGGCGCCGTTGCTGCCCAAGCTCGCCCGGCTCGGGTACGCGGCGATCGCCACCGAAATGCCGGGCGTCGGCGAGAACACCCTGCGCTACCGCGCGGATTCCTGGGAGCTTTTTCCCCATCTCCTCGACCGGTTGGGCGACCGGGCCCGGGTGACGCAGACATCGGTGCTGGGGCTGAGCTTCAGCGGTCATCTGGCACTGCGGGCCGCGGCCGTCGACTCCCGGATCCGCAGCGTCCACACGGTGGGCGCCCCGGTGGCGGACTTCTTCACCGATCCACTGTGGTGGCCCCGAGTCCCGGGCATCACCCGCGAGACCCTGCGGCGGCTCACGGGAGTCGCCGATCAGGACGAGCTGCGCACGGTACTCGCGGACTTCGCCCTCGACGCGGCAACGCTGGAGTCGGTGCGCGTCCCCGTGAACTACGTCGTCAGCAAGCGCGATGAGATCATTCCGGCCGGCGAGCGCGAGTTGCTGGCCCGGACGCTGCCGCGGGTGCGGTTCAAGGAGTTCGACGACGTGCACGGCTCGCCTGCACATCTGGGGGCGCTGCGCTCCTGGCTGATCGCCTCGCTGGTACGGGTGCGCATCGAGGAGTCCGCGGGCCGTGCCGGTCGCTCTCGCCGGGCCGCGGAACGGGTGGCGGCTCCCCGGGGTGCGACTGCGCCCACGGCCGGACCGCAGCACCCCGTGGCGCGTTCGAGTGGCCGGAGCCCCTCCGCGACCCCGGGCAGCTGACGCCCGCACCCGAGTCGACCGTTCAGCGCCGCCGCCGTACGTCCGTACCGCACAACAGCCGCACGCCAGTCATACGCCAGCCGCACCATCCGCACAGCAGCGCCCACTTCCGGGCATCCCATGAACGCCGACCGAGAGGCGGTTGCCATGCCCACTGCGACCACACTGTCCCCCGCGCCGCCGCGGGCCGTCTTCCACGGCACCGTCCAGCCGTGGCGCTCCCTGACCTCGCTCGGGATAGACCCCGTCCCCCTGGACAGGGACGCCCTGTCGATGTCGCAACTCGACGAGGATCAGCTCCCTGCCGTCGAGGGAGAGGCGTCGATCGCTTCGGACCGCGGCGCGCCGTCTGCCGCCCTGGTCTCGTTCCCCGCTGTCGACTTCCTGTCCGCACTGACGGGACGTCCAGGTCCGAAGGAGGCATGATCCGTGGCCAGACCCCAGCTCGGCAGTGAGCGGCCCGGGGCCGATCGCCCGCGGACCGAGGCCGGCACGGTGCGGCTGCGTACCCGGCGGCTGCACGGATACCGCCACGCGTACCGGATGGCCGGCAAGGGGCCGGCCGTCGTTCTGATCCACGGGATCGGGGACTCGTCGGCCACCTGGACGGAGATCATCCCGGGGCTGGCGCGCCGGTACCGGGTTCTCGCGCCGGATCTGCTGGGGCACGGGGCTTCCGACAAGCCACGCGGCGACTACTCGCCGGGTGCGTACGCCAACGGGCTGCGGGATCTGTTGAGCGCCCTCGGCATCGACCGGGCGACCCTGGTGGGCCACTCGCTCGGCGGCGCGGTCGCGGCGCAGTTCGCGTACCAGTTCCCCGAACGCACCGAACGGCTGGTCCTGGTGGGGAGCGGCGGCATCGGACGCCAGGTGACCCCGCTGCTACGAGCGGCCAGTCTGCCGGGTGCGGGGCTGCTGCTGGCCGCCCTCCAACTACCCACCGTACGGTGGCAACTCGGGTTGACCGTACGGGTGCTCCGGTCCGTCCACAGCGGATTGGGGCTCGATGCACCGGAGTTGCTCCGGGCGGTGGACGCACTGCCCGACGCCACGTCACGCAGTGCGTTCGTGCGCACCCTGCGTGCGGTGGTGGATTGGCGCGGTCAGATCGGGACGCTGCTCGATCGCAGCTATCTGACGCAGGGGATGCCCACGATGCTCGTCTGGGGCGGACGCGACATGGTGGTGCCGGCCGTGCACGCCGGGTTGGGACACGTGGCGATGCCCGGCAGCAGGTTGGAGATCTTCCCCGAGGCGGGGCACTTTCCGTTCCGTGCGGACCCCGAGCGGTTCATCGCGGTGGTGCACGACTTCATCCGTGGTTCACAGCCCGCGCAGTTCAGCGCCGAGGAGTGGCGCCAACTGCTGCGCAACCGCCGCCCCCAGGTGCGTGCTGCCGGGCCGGCCGTACGACGCGCCACGGGGTAGCGCTGCTGCCGTACGTTGGATGGTGCCGCGCCTCTGCGTGCGTTTCGGCACATCCCGATCAGCCGCGTGCCCTGGAAACCCCGAATCCTCGCGAGAAGCACCGGCCTCCACCGAGCCTCCTCGCGAGAAGCACCGGCCTCCACCGGGCGCGGCACCGTGGCGACGCCTCCTCCGCGCCCCCCGTCCACCACGATCGCGCCTTCCGGCAGCGCGGTGAACCACTGGTGTGGGTGCAGGACTCCCGTCCGGCACCCACACCACCTCCCGTTGTGTCCTGCCCGTCACAGGGACAGTGCGGGCACCGGGGCCTGGAGCGTACGCCCGGCCGCTGCGCCGATGAGCCACATCCCCGGGCGCACCTCCACCGCGTAGGAACCTTCGTCGGCGCCGGTCGCCGCAGTGGCGGGAGCGCCCGGTTCGAAGGCGCCGCGGGTGTCCTGTGCCAGCCTGGCGGCGGTACGACGTGTGTACTCGGCCCAACGGCGGTCGCCGAGGCGCTCGGCCCACCGACGGCACTGCGCCAACTGTCCACTGGCGGTGTCACGGCGTCCCTTGCGCAGATTGACCAGGGCGAGTCCGTTGAGTGCCGCCACTTTGCCCCAGAGGTCCTGGGCGGTCAGGCACTGGTCCAGGGCGCGTCC
Organism: Streptomyces sp. NPDC005963; assembly: GCF_040638655.1. Lineage (NCBI taxonomy): Bacteria > Bacillati > Actinomycetota > Actinomycetes > Kitasatosporales > Streptomycetaceae > Streptomyces > Streptomyces sp. NPDC005963. The sequence goes on from NZ_JBEXVD010000030.1 coordinate 75,761, forward strand.
GTACCGTCGGGCGGCGCCGCCCAGTCGGCCCTGCCCCAGCAGGATGTCCGCCATGCCGATGCGGCAGCGGGCCGCACCGGTCCGGTCCCCGACCCGGTCGAAGCAGCGCTGGGCGGCCGTGAAGTGCTCCAGGGCCCTGCGTCCCTCCTGGCGCTGCCAGGCGAGGTCGCCGAGCCCGTAGCGCACGACCGCCTCGGCCGCGGTGTTTCCCGCTCGGAGGGCGGCATCGAGCGCCAGCCGATGCGTCTCCTCCCAGTCGTCCCAGGCTGCGCAGACGTGGAAGTAGCCGGTGGCGCTGTCGGCGAGCTCCCACACCAGGTGCCACAGACCGGCCGCGTGTGCCTGTCGTACGCTCTCGACCAGCCCCGGCGCCTCGTCGCGGAACCATCCGAGCGGGCTGGTGCCGACGATCGCCGCCGCGTCCAGCAGGGTGTTTCGGTGCGGGTCGTCCAGGGCTGCTGCCCCGCCCGAGAGTGCGTGCGAGGTCCAGTTCCGTCCGGGGGCGAGCCGCCCGTCCGCGTACCGGGCGAGGGCCAGATACGCACGGCACAGCCGCTCGACCGCCTGCCGTCTCGGGGCGTGGCCCGCGTCGTCGGCGTCCCTCAACTCCACGGCGAGCACGCGGAGCAAGGAGTGGAAGCCGTAGCGGGCAGGGCGCCCACCGGGGCGCGCTTCCAACAGTTGGGCCCGTACCAACTCCTCGGCGATCTCGTGCCCGGCAGCCGGTGCGACCCCCAGGAGTGCGCCCGCGGTCCACGCCGCGAAGTCGGGTGCGGGGGCCAGGGTCAGCAGCCGGAAGGCGCGCTGGGTGGCGGGTGCTGCCTCCTGGTATCCGGTGAGCAGGCTGGAACGCAGATCGAGGTCGCCTTCCCGCAGGACGCCCAGCCGGGTCCGCTCGTCTCGCAGCCGCTCCGCCAGTTCGGCGGCCGTGGTGTGCGGGCGTGCGGTCAGCGCCGCCGCGGCCACGCGCAGTGCCAGGGGCAGATATCCGCAGAGCCGGGCGATTTCCGCCGCGGCCACCGGGTCGTCGGTGATGCGCTCACCGGCCGCCGTACGCAACAGCTCCAGTGCGTCATCCGGCCGTACGGCGTCCAGCACGATGTGTTCCGCACCGTCGAGTGCCGCTGCTGTGCGTCGGCCGATCAGGATGACGGCGCTTCCTTCGGCGGGGGGCAGCAGGGGCCTGACCTGTTCTTCGGAGGTGACCTCGTCCAGGACCAGCAGCAGCTTCCGTCCCGTCAGGGCGCGCCGCAGTCGACCCATGAGCTCATCCGGATCGGTCGGCGCCGTGGGCCCGGCAGTGTCGCCGAGGAGCCCGCGCAGCAGGGCGGCCTGGGCCTGTGCAGCGGTGAGGGGTCTGCCCTGCGGTCCGCGCAGGCACACCAGGAGTTGCCCGTCCGGAAACCGGCCGGCCAGCCGATGGGCCAGCTTGAGGGCGAGTACGGACTTGCCCGCACCGGCACGACCCGAGATGGCGAGCACGCGCGCCGGCGGGCGGCCCCCGCCGCCGCGCAGCACGCGTTCGCCGTGGGCGAGTTCCTCGTGGCGGCCGACGAAACCGGGCGCCGCCGCGGGAAGCGCGGGCGGGGTCGGAGCTGACGCGGTGGGCGGTGCGACCGGTGCCGGTGGAGCGTCGCCGATGTTGGGACGTGTCGGCGGGGAAGGGGCGGTCGCGGTGGTGGTCGCCACGGGGGCCCGCCAGTCCAGCGAGGGGTCGCGGCGCAACACACGCTCGTGGAGCCGGGCGAGGACGGGGCCCGGTTCGACTCCCAACTCCTCGACGAGGGAGCGCCGTAGTCGCCCGTAGACCCGCAGGGCGTCGGAGCCGCGGCCGGTGCGGTACAGCGCCACCATGAGATGGGCGTGGAGCGTCTCGCGCAGGGGGTGTTCATTGGCGAGGGCCAGCAGTTCACCGGCGAGCTCCTGGTGTCGTCCCAGGCGGAGATCGGCAACGATCCGCTGTTCGAGGACCTCCAGCCGGAGTTCGTCCAGGCGGATCGCCGCGGATTCCAGCCGTACACCGTGCGGAATGCCGGAGAGCGCGGGCCCGCCCCAGAGCGCGAGCGCGTCCCGAAGCAGTCGGGAGGAGCGGACGAAGTCGCTCTGTTGGTAGGCGAGGCGACCGTCGGTGCGCAGTCTTTCGAACAGGGGCAGGTCGAAGTGTTGCTCCTGATCGGGTATCTGGAGCAGATACCCCGGCGGACGGGTGACCAACAGCCCGTTGGCCGTGGTGCCCGCTCCTTCGGCGAGGATCTTGCGCAGCTGGGAGACGTACACCTGGAGCGTGGTGGTCGCGGTCCTCGGCGGCTCGTTCCCCCAGAGTTCGTCGATGAGGCTGTGCGCGGGAACCACCTCGCCGGCCTGCACCAACAGAGTGGCGAGCAGGGCGCGCGGTTTGGCGGCGGACGGGGTGCGAGGGGACAGGCTCACCGGCCCCAGTACCCGAAAACGCATGGTAAGGCTCCTCTCGAAGGCAAACGGAAGGCTGTGTGATCGGGGGGTGGGGGTGCGGGGGCTGTCTGCTAGCAGTCCTGGAGCAGGGTGGCCGTCGCGGTGCACAACACCCGGCTGCCCTGGCTGAAGGTGATCCGGGTGTGGACGATGGGGCGGCCCGCGCGGTCACGCAGCGGGTCGCGGGTGTTGACGGTGCAGGTCAGGGGGAGGTCGGCTTCGCCGAAGCCGCGGAAGGACGCCCACCAGTGGGTGAGCACGGCATGGGCGGGCTCGAACCCTTGGAGTTCGGCGGCGACGACGAGTGCCGCTTGTCGGGACGCTTCGAGGAAGACGGTTCCCGGTATGTGACCGCCCGGGCCGCCGTGGAAGGTCTCGTGGCCCGGCTGCGGGGTGACGGGCAGCATGAACTCGCCGTCGACGGCGCGCAGCGGTGGGCCCACCAGGACGTTGCGCACATCGCCGCGACCTGCCTGCTCGGGGCGGACCGTCGGCCGTGGGGCCGGTTGTGACGCGGGGGGAAGCGCGCCGCGCAGGCTCTCCCTGCGTCCGAGTTCGCGGTGTGCCCGGTAGACCCGTGGCATCAGGAACTGGAGGCGGGCGGTGCCGCTGCCGCAGCTCACGCCGTCGATTGCCACTCCCCCGCGGCACTCCAGACCGCGCGGGATGCCGTTCACCACGTCAACGGGGTTGAGGGTGATGTCCAGCGTCATGGACGCCGGTCGGCCGGTGCGACGCCAGGGGGTGAGCTCCCGGACGTCGATACCGCTCGACACGAAGACGGCGGGGCGGTCGGCGGGTACCCGGAAGTACTGGTGGGCGACGAAGAACGTGGCCTGGCGCAGGGACTCCGCGGCGAAGAGGAGGTCATGGAAGGTGTCGGGCCCGTCGTTGAACACCGGGTGTTCCTCGGGCAGTTCGGCGGAGAGCGCGAAGTGCTGCTCCACCGGTGCGGTGGCGTCGAGCAGGAACCCTTCCGGGGTGTCGGGCCTGTGCAGCAGATGCAGGGGGGCCATGCCGTGGGGGCCCGGGAGCCCGGCCGTGAGCGGGTCGGTGGGCGCGGTCGCGGGAGGTCTAGCGAGTGCGTCGGAAGCGTTGGGCGCGCTGTCCATACCAGCTCCTTTGGGACGCCCCGGGCTGGGCCGTGGGCGGCGAGAGAGAACGATCCTGCGGAGTACGACGCGGAGCTTCCGTGCCGTCCCCATCGCTCACGGCCACCACCGATGCAGATGTGACTGGCGCATATGCATGTGTCCATGAGCGGTGCACTGGGCGATCAAGCCCTTTCCGGACCTGAAACACCGAGGGCGGTGGCGGGATTTACCCGTCACCGCCCCAACGTTCTCTCGGGTCGCTGCAATCGCTCTGGACTTGGCCTGTACCGAGACTGGACCGCACCGGAATGCGATCTACCACCAAACGGGCCCGGCAGGCTACTCCCCCGCCGCCCGGGCGGCGACCAGGGGGTGATCGGCGCTGAGGGGCCCGGCTCCGCTGGCGCCCCCGAGGAAGCCGAGGGGTACGAAGACCTCGGAGTCCGCCGTACGGAAGTCACTCCACTCGTCCGGGACGTCCTGGTCGAAGAAGACCGCCTCGACCGGGCAGACGGGTTCACAGGCTCCGCAGTCCACGCACTCATCAGGGTGGATATAGAGCTTGCGGGGTCCTTCGTAGATGCAGTCGACCGGGCATTCGTCGATGCACGCCCGGTCCTTGACGTCGACACAGGGTTGAGCGATCACGTACGCCATGGGTCCCTCCCTGGGATGGGTTGTCGGGCGGATCAGACGGGCAGCGGAGTCGCGGCGCTGCGTTGCGGACGGACGGTCCAGGCGTCGTTGCCGGTGAGGAGTGCGGTGAGGTCACCTTTGCCGAGTTGTTCGGTGGCGGTGTCGAGTTGGTTGTTCATGAGGGTGTCGTAGACGGGGCGTTGGGTGTTGCGGAAGACGCCGATGGGGGTAGGGGTCTCCCCGCCGAAGGTAGGGGAAGGGTGGAGATCGGGGTGGGCGAGGCGGGAGAGGGCGAAGGCGGTGGTGGGGTTGGGGTTGTGGGCGTCGTGGGTGAGGGTGTGGGGTTCGTTTTCGGGGGTGAT